>JBBSSF010000073.1:0-10620 GCA_038242345.1 Hyphomicrobiales bacterium | reverse complement strand
TAAGTGAGGGTGGCGCGGGCGCCATGGAGGGCGGCGGTGGTCTCGACGATGTGGCGCAGCCGCGCCTCCACCAGATCCCGCACCGCCGGCGAGAGGGTGCGCACCGTTCCGCCGAGCGTCGCCGTCTGGGGGATCACATTGTCGGCGTCGCCGGCATGGAACATGGTGAGCGAGACGACGGCGGAGTCCAGCGGCGCCACCGACCGGGACACGATGGTCTGGGCCGCCAGCACGATGGCCGCGCCCACCAGCACCGGGTCGACGCAGTCCTGCGGCCAGGCGGCGTGGCCGCCCCTGCCCTCGATGTGGATCTCGATGCGGTCGGCCGAGGCCATGATGGCGCCGGGCCGGATGGCGAAGGTGCCAAGCGGCATCCCCGGCATGTTGTGCAGGCCATAGACCTCCTGGATGCCGAAGCGCTCCATCAGTCCGTCGGCCACCATCTCGCGGCCGCCGCCACCGCCCTCTTCGGCCGGCTGGAAGATGACGATCGCCGTGCCGTCGAAGCTGCGGGTCTCGGCCAGATGCCGGGCGGCGCCGAGCAGCATGGCGGTGTGGCCATCATGGCCGCAGGCATGCATGAGACCCGGCGTCCGGGAGGCATGGGGCAGATGCGTCGCCTCGTGCACGGGCAGCGCATCCATGTCGGCGCGCAAGCCCATCACCCGGCCCGACGCCGTGGACTGGCCGCGGATGACCCCGACCACGCCGGTGCGGCCGATGCCTTCCACCACCTCGTCACAGCCGAAGGCGCGCAGCTTGTCGGCGACGAAGCCGGCCGTGCGGTGCACCTCGAACTGGAGTTCGGGATGGGCATGCAGGTCCTGACGCCAGAGAACGACGTCCGGCGCCTGGGCGGCAACACGGTTGAGGACGGGCATGGACGGTCGGCCCCCGGAAAAATGCTCCGGCCAGCATAGGGAGCCCCCCGGCCGAACACAACGCGACCGGGGAGCGCCGGCCCTGCCCCTGCCCGCCCTTCCGGCCGGCGCCCCCGGGGCCGGACTGCCTCATACCAGGCGCACGAAGTGCTGACCGCACCCTAGCGCCTGAAGATCAGCAGATTTTCCATATGCCCCAATGGCATGGAAAATCTGCACCGGAATACCAAAGAGTCCTTTTCAAGGATCTTTGGTATCAGACCGGGGCGACTTCGGGCGCCGTTTCCGCAGCCGCGCGGTCCGCCTGCTGCGCGTCGACGAAGCGGCGGAAGGCGACGAAGGCCGCATCCCGTCGCGCCCGGGCCGCCGGGATGTCCTCGGCCGGCACGGCCGCCCGCATCGCCCCGTCAATAGCGTCGACGAAGCCCGGCGACCAGGGATGGGCAGGCTTCAGATCGGCCAGCACCGGCGCCATGGCCGGGCCGAACACAGTGAGGGAGCCGCGCGCCCCGCCGGCCGCGTTCAGATGCAGGTTGGCGAAGGGGCCGATGGTGGCCCAGCGCATGCCGAGACCGAACACCATGGCAATGTCGATGTCCTCGGGCGAGCAATAGCCCTCGTCCACCAGATGGAAGGCCTCGCCGAGGAGGGCGAACTGCAGCCGGTTGAGCACGAAGGCCGGCGTCTCCTTCTGCATCCGCACGATATGATGGCCGACCGAGGCGAACAGCGCCGCCGTGCGGTCCATGGTCTGCGGATCGGTGAAGGGCGCCGGCACCAGCTCGCTCACCGGGATGAGATGGGGCGGCAGCAGCGGATGGACGATCAGCGTCCGCTCCCGGCCCGGCAGGCCGGCGAACAGCTCCGAGGGGCGGAAGGTGGAGGTGGAGGAGGCGATCACCGCCTCGGGCGCGGCGGCGCGCACGGCTGCGAGCACCGGCAGCTTGGCGGCAACGGATTCCGCGATGCTCTCCTGCACATGGGCCGCACCCGTGACCGCCTCTTCCAGGCTGCCGGTGATGTGCACCCGCGGCGCGGCGACGACGGAGCCGGGGTTGATGGTGGCCAGATCGGCAAGGGCGGCCGCGATCTTCCGGCCCGCCTCCTCCCGCGCCACGGCGTCGCGGTCATGAAGGCGCACCTCATGGCCGGCCGCGGCAAAGAGCGCCGCCCAGGAACTGCCGATCAGGCCACCGCCGATGAAGGCCACGGAAACGGGAGAGACGGAGGTCGGGGCATCGGTCATGCGAGAGAGGGCCTTCTTGTGGGTCAGGCCGGCCCTTTCGCCGGCCCGGTGGGCCGGGATCCGCACGAAGCATCGCAGGCGGCCCCGGGCCCGGGCAAGCCCGGGCGCTGTGCCGGTTTCCGCAGATCATGCCGGTTCCCGCATCGCCTCCGGACCGCGCGCGCGGATCGCGCCGGAGCGCTTTTTTGCTCCGGCGCACCGGAAAACACTCCGGCCTTTTCATCTTGCACGTTTTCTTCACGCGACCCGGTATCCCCTTCGCTTGAAAATGCTCTAGGCTCAACGCAACCAGCCGGAGACCGACGTGCGCCCGGACCGGACCGCCCTCAGGGAACCGGCTGGACAGACAAGAGGATCCGCTGCCGCGCAGACCCTGCGCCGGAGCGCGGACGGCATGAACCGGGGGGAGACGCGCGATGGGGCTGGCAATTGCCGGCAACCCTGCCAACGAGCATATCCTGTGCTCGGCCAGCCTCGAACGCAGCCTGCGGCGGGGCCGGCTGTGGGACGAGCCGGTGGCGGCCGGCCTGATGTTCCGCATGGTCGACCTGACGGTCGAGCGTCCCGGCTGGTTCAAGGTCTGGCAGCGGGGCATCAATGTCTCCTGCCTGCGGCACGGCACCTTCGGCAGCTCCTATTTCCGCCATGGCGATGCCGATGCCCGGGAGGACAGCCTGAGGATCTTCGCCCTCGACGGCACCCATTGCCAGCTGGTGCACTTCCCCCGCCCGACCCGCTACCGGCTGGTGCAGCTCGTGCTCGATCCCGACCGGCTGGGCAGCATCGCCTCGGATCTCGACCAGGACCCGGGCACTCTCGCCCGGACCATGCGGCTCTCCTGCCATGTGGACCGGCGCTTCGCCGTGACCAACCGGCCCCTGCCCCGGGAGATCGGGTCGATCGTCGAGGACCTGCTCGACAGCGCCCCCCATCATGGCCAGCGGCGCATGCGCCTCTATGGCCGGGCGATCGAGATCCTCGCCCACACGCTGGATGCCATCCGCCCCCCGGGCAGCGGAGAGGCGGGGACACCGCCGGACGATCCCGTCGCCCGGGCTGCCGCGATCCTGAACCGGGATTTTCGCACCCCGCCCGCCATGCCGGAGCTTGCCCGCCAGGTGGGGCTTGGCGAGGATGCGCTGCTGCGCGCCTTTCGCGCCCGCTTCGGCCTGCCGCCCTCGGGCTATCTGGGGCTGGTGCGCATGGCGGAGGCGAGGCGGCTGCTGGCCGAGGGCCGCCTGCCGGTCGCCGATGTCGGCCGCCGGGTCGGCTTTTCCAATCATGCGGCCTTCAGCCGGGCCTTCCGGCGCCATTTCGGCTGCGCGCCGAGCGCACGCCCCGGCGACACGGCCCCGCCGCGGGCGGAAAGCCGCCCCGGCGTCTGAAGGACTGATACCAAAGATCCTAGAAAAGGATCCTTTGATATTCCGTGCAGATTTCCCATACCATCGGGGCATATGGGAAATCTGCTGATCTTCAGACGCATGGTGCGGTCAGCACTTCGGGCGCCGGGAATGAGCGACTGCGACCTTCATCCTGCCCCCCCAGCGCGCGCCCGACAGGGCCGGCCCCCCCGGATGACGGAAGGGACCCTCCCGGCGATCCGCGGGATGCCCGTCGATATCCGGTTCCACTGGCAGCATCCGCCCGGACAGGCTGTCGATCATGCGCCCGGCACCGAGGCCCGCCCATTCTCCTCAGGAGGACAGTGGACTGCCGGCGGACCGTCCGGCCCGGATCAGCCCCGCGGCGCGGGAGTGACACGCAGGACGGGTGTCTCCCGGTCCACGCCAGCGCCATCGCGGGCAAGCACGGCCCCGTGCCCCCGCCCCCACGCCACCGCGGACCCTGCCGACAGCAGCCCCGGCACGGCGCCGCCCACCGGCGGATGCAGGGTGGCGACGATGGCAGCAACAGTGAGCAGGGACGCCCCGAGCGCCGCACGCAGCAGCGCGCACGGATGGTGCAGGACACGTCGGCACCGCGCGGAAAAGGCAGATCGCACCATCGGGAGGCTCCAGACACAAAAGACCCCGCCGAAGCGGGGCCTTCCGATCCGTCAGGGGTAGGGTTCGGGGGGATCCGTCCCCCGGACGGGAAAAAGAGGCATCCGGCCGTCCCCTTCCCGTCTTCGGGGAAGAAGCGACCGGCCAGGCGCCCGTTCGAGACCGGCCCGGGCCCGGACGACGGGGCCGCGCGGTCCGCGACCCTCCTCCGGGCGTCGTGTCATACCAAAGATCCTTGAAAAGGACTCTTTGGTATTCCGGTGCAGATTTTCCATACCATTGGGGCATAAGGAAAATCTGCTGATCTTCAGGCGCGTGGGTGCGGTCAGCACTTGCGTGCCTGGTATCATGCCGGGAGCATCCGATGCAAAGCGCCGATGTTCCCGAGGCCCTGCAGCTTTTCCTCCCGCATCCAGGGCGGGAGGGGCGCCACAGCGGACGGCAGGGTCCCGGTCCGGGACCCCCGCGTCCTCACATCACCGGCAGCGTCTCGGCATGGTGACGCACGGTCACCGGATCGACGCCGACATCGACGAGGAGATGATCGCTCACCTCCGACAGACGGGCGAGCTCGCGGCGGCGCTCGGCCGCAAGGACAGCACGCCGGAATGCCCGGCGCAGGGCAGACGCATAGCTCGCGAGGTGAGCGCCAGTGACATCCAGGACGGCGGTACGGGCGCTCGGAGCAACAACGATATGACCGATGGTCATGGGACTTCTCCGAGGTCGGGACTTCTGATGCCGGGTAAATGCGCTCTTGAACGCCGCCCTTCAAACGGTATTCTCGCTCCGGAGATATTCCAAAAACTCAAGTGAGGGCCATGCGGCGCCTGCCTTCCCTCAATGCTCTCAAAGCGTTCGAGACTGCCGCACGAATGGGCAGCATCTCGCGCGCCGCCGACGAGCTGCATGTCACCCAGAGCGCGGTGAGCCGGCAGATCCGCCAGCTCGAGGAGGAAATGGGCCTGACGCTGTTCCGCCGGGTGCACCGGGGCATCGCCCTCACCCCGGATGGCCGGGTGCTGGCCGAATCCCTGACCTCCAGCTTCCGCGCCATCACCGAGACGGTGGAGCGGCTGACCCTCGACCGCAACGCGGTGCGCCTGCGGGTGCTGCCCACGGTCGGGGTGCGCTGGCTGTGGCCGCGGCTGAAGCGCTTCGAGAGCCGGCATCCCGACCTGCGGCTTCAGGTGGACGTGCTGTGGCACTCCCTGGAGCCGGGCGATGCCGGCCATGATCTCGGCATCCGCTATGGCACCGGCAGCTGGGCGGACGAGGATGCCGAGCTGCTTTTGCCGGAGCGGCTGACGCCGGTGTGCTCGCCGGCCTTTCTCGACCAGAAGGGCGTGCCGCGTTCGGCCGCCGCCTTCTCCCGGGCGCCGCTGCTGCACTCCTCCCTCGATCATGCCGACTGGCGGATCTGGTCGCGCGGCTGGCGGGGCGGCCCGTTCGATGTCGACCACGGGGTGGACTTCGACATGCAGGACATGGCGCTGCGCGCCGCCGAAAACGGCCGCGGCCTCGCCATGGCCGATCTGGTGATGGCCGCCGACGACATCCGCTCCACCCGGCTGGTGGCGCCCTATCGCGATGTGGTGCGCTCGGGCGGCGGCCATTTCATCGTCATCCACCGCACCGCCCGGGAACGCCCCGCCGTGCAGGCAGTGCGCAACTGGCTGATCTCGGAGGCGGCGGGCAGCGTCTACTCCCTCGCCCCCGTCGACCATGACGGCCGCCACGACCGCAGCCCGCGCGGCCGCCCGGAGCCCGGGATCGACGGCGAAACCGGCACGCCCGGCGGCCGCGGCGGCAAATGAGCCTGCTCTGGAGGCCCCCCGCGGCGACGTGCCCTGTGCCCGGATGCGGGGCAGCATCTTCCGGCCCGCGGGCCGGGGCTCTATCGTGAGGTGTGCTGCCGGAACAGGGTCGTGGCAGCCGGAGGGGCTCGGGGGCAACCGCCTATGGCAAACCGGATTTCACGGATCGGCGCCGTCATCCTGCATGAGGTGCGCCACGCGCTGCCGCCAACCATCTTCTTCGCGATCGGCTTCTGCTTCGTGCTCGCCACCCAGAAGCTCATCCTGCGCGAGGACCTGATTGCCGCGGTGTCCTATCTCGCCGCGGTCATGGCGGCGCTGGTCATCGGCAAGGCCGTGCTTGTCGCCGACAAGATGCCCTTCCTGCGCCGCTTCGACAACGCCCCCCTGATCCAGCCGATTCTCTTCAAGGCGGTCGTCTACTGGATCTTCGTCTTCATCGCCCGGCTGCTGGAAGGTTGGGTCCATTATATGCTGCACGACGATCGCGTGTTCGGCTTCATCGCCTCGGAGCTGGAAGAGCTGAACATGCACCGCTTCCTCTTCATCCAGGCGTGGATCTTCGTGCTGTTCCTGATCTACACCTCGGTGAGCGAGATCAGCCGGCTGCTGGGCCCGGGCCAGCTGATGCGGCTGGTGTTCCGCTCCGCCCCGCCCGACCTCGTGACGCCGCGGCGCCAGCGGCTGCGGGCGCTGGTGCGCCTGTCCGAGATCGCCGGCCACCACACCGAGGCCGAGCTCGCCAATCCGGCCAATCCCGTGCAGGGCGAAGTCATCCGGCTGGTGAAGAGCCTGACCGCCGCGGCGCCCGACCGGCCCGCCCACTGACACGAGGCGGCGGACCGTCCCGGCGGGACAGACAACGGCGCCGGCGGGCCCTGATCGGGGCCGGTGGCGCCGAATTCCGGCCGTGTGTTTGATTCCCGCCTTGTCGCCGGCGCCGGAAATTGCTCTAGAGTGCGCCCCGACGCGAACCCCGGAAGAACGGTCGCCCGATCGTGATGCGCCGGGGGCCACGGGAACGAACGCGAGAGCATCATGGCAGCCCCATCCGAGATCCGTAAAGTCGTCCTCGCCTATTCCGGCGGTCTCGACACCTCCATCATCCTGAAGTGGCTGCAGACCGCCTATGGCGCCGAGGTCGTGACGTTCACTGCCGACCTCGGCCAGGGCGAGGAGCTGGAGCCGGCGCGCCGCAAGGCGGAGATGCTGGGCGTGAAGGAGATCTTCATCGAGGACCTGCGCGAGGAATTCACCCGCGACTACGTGTTCCCGATGATGCGGGCCAATGCGCTCTATGAGGGCGTCTATCTGCTCGGCACCTCCATCGCCCGGCCGCTGATCGCCAAGAAGCAGATCGAGATCGCCCGCAAGGTGGGCGCCGATGCCGTCGCCCATGGCGCCACCGGCAAGGGCAACGACCAGGTGCGCTTCGAGCTGTCCTATTATGCGCTCCAGCCCGACATCAAGGTCGTGGCGCCGTGGCGCGAATGGGAGTTCAAGTCCCGCACCGACCTGATCGAGTTCGCCGAGCAGAACCAGATCCCGGTGGCCAAGGACAAGGTGGGCGAGGCCCCCTTCTCCGTCGACGCCAACCTGCTGCACTCGTCGTCCGAGGGCAAGGTGCTGGAGGATCCGGCCGAGGAGCCGCCGGCCTATGTGTTCCAGCGCACGGTTTCCCCCGAGGAAGCCCCCGACAAGCCGA
Source organism: Hyphomicrobiales bacterium (assembly GCA_038242345.1). Taxonomy (GTDB): domain Bacteria; phylum Pseudomonadota; class Alphaproteobacteria; order Rhizobiales; family Segnochrobactraceae; genus JBBSSF01. The sequence continues at coordinate 2,965 of JBBSSF010000073.1, read as the reverse complement.
CCATCATCGAGATCGGCTTCGAGGCCGGTGATGCCGTGTCCATCGACGGCGAGATCCTGTCGCCGGCGACCCTTCTGACGCGCCTCAACGCCCTCGGCAAGGAAAACGGCATCGGCCGCATCGATCTGGTCGAGAACCGGTTCGTCGGCATGAAGTCGCGCGGCATCTACGAGACCCCGGGCGGCACCATCCTGCACGCCGCCCACCGGGCGATGGAGTCGCTGACGCTGGATCGCGGCGCCGGCCACCTCAAGGACGAGCTGATGCCGCGCTATGCGGAGCTCATCTATAACGGCTTCTGGTTCAGCCCGGAGCGCGAGATGCTCCAGGCCCTCATCGACAAGTCCCAGGAGCCGGTGACCGGCACGGTGCGGCTGAAGCTCTACAAGGGCAACGTCATCATCATCGGCCGCTCCAGCCCCTATTCGCTCTATTCGAGCCGCATCGTGACCTTCGAGGACGACGCGGGTGCCTATGACCAGAAGGACGCTGCCGGCTTCATCAAGCTGAACGCGCTGCGCCTGCGCCTGCTGGCAAGCCGGAACCAGAAGATGTGCAAGTGATCCGGCCCCCGATCGCCTGATTTTCGGAGGTCGGGGCGCCCCTCCCTTGGGGCGACAAGACCGAAATGACGGGGGCGGCACATCCGCCCTCCGGCCCGGCCCCCGCCAGACGGGAGCCGGGCTTTTCTTTTGCGCGGGGCTGACGCGGTGCGGTGGCAGCCCGGAGCACAAGGGCGCACCTCCAGTCTGATCTCAAGAGGAGTAGCAGCCGGCAGGCGCGAGCCTTTCCCGTCCGGGCAGAGAAGAGCGGACCGGCTGTCCCGTCCCCATTCCGGCCTTCGGGCGAGTGCCGGTGGAGGCGATGAGTGCCCGCGGAGCCTTTTTCCGATGATCCACAGCCGGCGCGATTGCCCATTGCCCTCGACGGCGGCTTCCGCTATAGACCCTCCCACGCGGCCGGCCCCAGCGCCGGCCCACGCGATGAGGCTTTCTTGCCTCCGTTGCGGATGCACCCGTAGCTCAGCTGGATAGAGTGCTGCCCTCCGAAGGCAGAGGTCACAGGTTCGAATCCTGTCGGGTGCGCCAATAAAATCAAGCGGTTATCATTTGATATGGGCAGTCTGCAAAAGTGCAGATGCTCCGAGCCGGTCAGAAATCGAGCGCCCTTGCTGCTTTGCGCAGGTAGCTCGGGGAGAACCGCGCATAGACGCGGAATGTGATCCCCGGATCGGTGTGCCCAAGATACTGGGCGATCTCCTCCATTGAAACACCACTCTCCGCCATCCAGACAGCCGCGCTGTGCCGCAGATCGTGCGGGTGCACATCTTCCAAGCGGGCGCGCTTCACAGCCGCCTGGAACCCGGTCTGGATGTCCCTGATCCGCGCGCCGGCATATTCGATGACGAATGGCGTCTGGGCGACCTTGCGGGCTTCCTCAAGCTCGGCTCGCGCCCGATCGGTCATCGGCACCGTCGCCCGGCCCTTCCGTGCCTTATCGTCTCTTGGCGCGGACAGCCGGATCAGGCCGCGCTCGAAATCGACCCGGTCCCATGTCAGGTCGAGAATGGCCGTCTTGCGGCCCGCAGTCATGAGCGCGAGCACGATGTAGAGCTTGACGTGCGGCTGCACGCACCCATCGAGAAGGCGACGATATTCGTCCTTCGTCAGATGGCGCTCGCGCGGAGGCGGCGCGCTCGGTGCCTCGAACACGGCCTCCTTCACCCCGCGCCAGTTCATGGCCTGTCGGATGATGTTGATCTCCTTCAGGACTGTCCCATCTGACACGCCGGCCAGTCGCCGCATCTCGATATATCCACGGCATACATCGCGGGTGATCTGATCCGGGCGCAGGTGCGCGAAGGTTTCGCGCGCCCGCTTCCAGCCATAGACAAGACGATCATGGGCGGCGATGCGATCCCGCTTGTCGTCCAGATAGGCCTGCACAATATCTCCCACGAGAGCTCCGATCGGGGCAGAGACGTCGCGCCTGAAGTCGATCAGACGCCGTTCGGCCTCATCACGATCTTGGGTGCGGAGCGCCCGGCGCTGGGTTTTGCCGGCATCGTCGGACCAGACGGCATACCACCAGCCACGGTAGAGCTTTGCGCGGACTTCAGGCACTCTTTTTCCTCGACAGCACTTGCGGGGATCCGGAACACCGCCCCGACCTTGAAAAACGGAAGCTCTCCGCGTTCGATCATCATGCGGACGCACTGGCCAGAGACGCCCCACCTCTCCGCCAGTTCGCGGGTGGAGTAAGGGCGCCCCGCCATATGGGGCGCGGAATCGTCGCCTCTCCTACCTGTCATTCCTCGCCCCTCCCTGCCTCGATAGCCGCCGCTCGCAACAGCGCATCCCCGTGGCAGCGGGCCGGGGCGCAGTAGCAGACGAGATGCCGGCCGATGAGCGGGCGCACGTCGAGCGTCGGCAGGATCTCGGCCTCAAAGCGGTCGCAGACCTCTTCCCGGGTGCCGTCGGCGCCGATCCGGAACGGGTTCCCCCACGGGCTGCCGCGGCCGACATAGACGGCGCCGGGCGGCGCGGTGCGGGCGTGCCGGTTGTGGACTCGGGGAAGGTTAGTCATTCGGGCCTCTCCCTCTCCTGCCGTGGATATTCCGGCCGCTGGTTGAGGATCTCCCGAGCGCTTTCCGATAGAGCATCGACCATCGCCTTGTCCGCGCGGGCCTGACGGAGAAGTGCATCCCGTTCCTCGGCCCGGTCAAGGCGCTCGATCTCGGAGAGTAGGAGCGCGGCGGCTTTCACGAGGTCGCGGCGCCGATCGGTCGGCTTCCACCAACCGTCATCGAACGGCCATAGCACCAGCCATATGCTGACGCCGCTTCTGTGTCTTGACTGCCGCTCTTGCTTCGGCATGGCGTAGCAGCACGCAGCGAGAGCCAGCGTGCCGGCCGGCCATTCGTCGTCATGACCCGGCGTCCAGCCTTCGGACTCGATCTGGCGGC
>JBBSSF010000072.1:0-10646 GCA_038242345.1 Hyphomicrobiales bacterium | reverse complement strand
TGACGAGCACCGCCCCCAGCCGCTCGCCGCCATCCTGGATCGGCGTCAGCCACTCGGCGCGCACCCATTCCGGCAGCCGGCCGGGACGCGTCGCCCCGCGCCGCCAGTCGAGATTGAGGGCGGCGAGCCCCGCCGAGGCCTCCCGGCCGCCGGCCCCCAGACGGCCGAGGATCGCGGTCACGTCGCCATTTGCCCGGATGGCCCGGCCGTGACGGTCGAACACCACGACATCATCGCCGGTGGCCGCGCTCAGCCGGTCGAGGCAGCGGTCGAGCAGGCGATAGCGCACGTCCATCTCGATCTGCGCCAGCCGGCCCTCTATGCGGGCGGCGGTCGCCACCACCAGCGCCATGGAATGGCGGCTGTAGGAGCGGCGCAGCCCCGAGACATCCACCGCGCCGAGGATCGAGCCGTCGCACGGGTCGCGGATCACCGCCGCCGAGCACGACCACTGCTTGATGCCCTCGCAGAAATGTTCGTTGGAATGGATCTGCACCGGCCGGCCGGTCTCGATCGCCGTGCCGATGGCGTTGGTGCCGCAGGAAACCTCGCTCCAGCTGGCGCCGGGCACGAAATGGATGTTCTCCGTCGCCCCGCGCAGGGTGCGGTCGCCCTCGACATTCAGGATCAGGCCGGCCGGATCGGCCAGCGCCATCACCGTGCCGGTCTCGTAGAGGAACTGCCGCGCCGAGGCCATCACCGGCGTGGAGGCGTCGATGAGTTCGAGACAGCTCTGCCGGATGCGCTCGAACGCATCGCCATGCAGGGGCGTGGGCGCCCGGTCGCGCCGATAATCCACATCGGCACCGGCGCAGCGATACCAGGAATGGCCGATCGTGTTGCGGATGGTCGCGGCCGGAAGTTCGCGCTCCAGCAGGAAGCGCTCCCATGAAGCCATGACGACACCGTCGTTTTCCGGCGTGGAAAACAACTCCTCCGGAGCCGTGTGCGGCATGTCCCTCCTCCCCAGACGGACGTGTTCTTTCGGGCGATCTGTCGTCACCCTTTCGAAGCCGGTGCCGGCGCTCCCTCGTTCTCCCCGCCCCGAAAATCGTCACCGATCCCCGGAGCCGCCGCGACGACCCGACAATAAGAGTCAATCTATTCGCATCCCGCTCTCCTTTGCAAGCAGAATGAACTTTCCGTCTCCATCTGTTGCCAGTTGCGAACGAATCTCTTCGAGTCTTCGACCGGAAGCGTTCTATTTTCGAACATATGGGAACAGCGAACGTTCGATTTTCGAACGCTTTTTGCACTGCAAATTCAAATAGAAGATTCCGGAACCGAGAAAATATGAAGTTTTCGACACGGTTTTTACTACTGGTCCGCGGCTTGCTAGGACTCCCGCCGAAAGCACGCGGCCGCCAGAGCGCGCGGCGACACCGGGAGGACGACATGAACCGAAGCACCGAGCCGGCCCAGGCGCGCGATGACGGGCGCATTCCCGTCAGCCTCGTCACCGGTTTTCTCGGCGCGGGCAAGACGACGCTGCTGAACCGGCTGATGCAGCGGCCGGAGATGGCCGGCACCGTGCTCTTCATCAACGAGTTCGGTGCGGTCGGCATCGACCATCATCTGGTCGAGACCCTGGACGAGAACACGGTGCTGCTCGATTCCGGCTGCCTGTGCTGCACCATGAACGGCGACCTGATCGAGGCGCTGAAGGGCCTGCACGAGCGGATGTCGCGGCGCGAGATCCCGCCGGTCCGCCGGGTCATCATCGAGACGACGGGCCTTGCCGATCCGGTGCCGGTGGTCAACACGCTGATGGAGAACCGGCACGTCAATGTCCGCTATGTCTGCGACGGCCTCATCACCGTGGTGGATGCGACGCTTGCCGCAAGCCAGCTCGCCCGCTTTCCCGAGGCGCGGCGGCAGGTGGCGATGGCGGACCTTCTCCTCCTTGGCAAGTCCGATCTCGCCCCGCGGGAAGCCCGGGCGGCGCTGACGGACACCCTCCGCCGCCTCAACCCGTCGGCCCGGCTTCAGGAGATGCGGCTCGGCGATGTCGCGCCCGGGGTGCTCTTCGGCGCCGGCCTCTATGCCGCCGACCGCTTCACCCGCTCCCTCGACGCCTGGATGGGAGTGGAGCCCGGTCCCGGCCCCGCCTGCGGCCACGATCATGACCACCCCCACGATCGGGACGACGACTGCCCGGTCTGCGCCGGGCACGCGCCCCACGACCACGCGCACGGCCATTGCCACGACCACCCCGGCCACGGCTCCCACGATCACGCCCATCCCCATGACCACCACGCCCCGTCCCATGGCGGCCACACCCATGCGCCCGCCCATGGCGACGGGGTGGAGAGCTTCGTCGTCACCTTCGCCGAGCCGGTCGGCTGGCGCAGCTTCGCCGTGGTGATGGGGCAGATCCTCTCCCGTCACGGCGATCATCTGCTGCGGGTCAAGGGGCTGGTGCGGGCGCTCGGACAGGAGGAGCCGGTGGTCGTCCACTGCGTCGAGGACAATGCCTATGCGCCGGTGCGCCTGCCGCGCTGGCCGGCCGAGGGCAGCTTTGCCGACCGGCGCGGGCGTCTGGTGTTCATCGTCCGCGACCTGCCGGCGGAGGCGCAGGCCGACATCCGCGACCATCTCCTGCATCTGCCGTGCGATACCGCCGCCGTGCAGCAGATCGCGCTGCACCCCAATCTGCCCACCCGCTGCTGGCTGGATGGCCGGCTGCCGATCCTCGGCCACCGCGCCTTCGAGACGGACGCCTGGGTGGTGATGCCCCGCGGCTACCGCTCCGCCATCCGCCGGGCGTGACCCGCCCGGACATCCGGTCGCGACAATGGGAAAGGCCCGCCGGATCGCTCCGGCGGGCCTTTTTGCGGGAGGACTTTCGGGGCGGACGGCCCCGGACAGTGCGCCGTCCGCCCCGCCGGGCCACCGCTGATACCAGGCGCACGAAGTGCTGACCGCACCTCAGCGCCTGAAGATCAGCAGATTTCCCATATGCCCCAGTAGTATGGGAAATCTGCATCGGAATACCAAAGAGTCCTTTTCAGGGATCTTTGGTATGACAGGGATCACGCGACGGGGAGAGGCCCGCCTCAGCGCAGCGGCGCCAGACGGTCGAGCACGGCTTCCGGCGTCGCCGTCACCGGGATCTCGACAAAGCGGAAGGCCCCGGCGGCAAGCTCCGGCACCGGCGCCCCGGCCCAGAGCGGCCCGGAGACATCGCAGCCGACCGCGCCGGCATAGCCCGCCGGCGCCGGCCCGCCGAGAATGACCGCATCGAACGGGGCGATCGCCGCCGCCGGCACATCCGGCGCCAGCCGCGCCCGCAGCGCCACGCCCCAGCGATAATGCTCGGCGACGTTCAGCAGCGGCCGGTAGGCGGCGAGCCCGGCGGCGCCGGTCTCCGTCTCCGGATCCTCCTCGATCAGCACGCCGGCGATCGGCTGGGACGAGACCGAGCGCAGCAGATCGGCGATATACATCGCCGCATCCTCCACTGCGTCCTCGTCGACGGCGAGGCCGGAGCAGCCGGCAATCGCCAGCGCCTCGGCCAGCCACACCCGCGGCCCCGGCAGCGCCAGCACCACCGGCGCGCGGCCGCGCATGTGGGCAATCACCGCATCGACGACTTCGGCGAGCACGGTGCGCGGTCCCGGCGCATCGAGCATGTTGCGCAAGGGAACCGAGGCGCGCCGGCGCGTCACCATGTCGGCGACGAGATCGGGATGCCGCGCCGTCCACGACCGGTAGAGGTCACCGACCTCGATCACGGCCACATCGGGACGCAGCAGGCCCTGGGCCTGGGCGAAGAAGGAGAGGAAGCCGGCCGGCGTTTCCCACGGGTCGCCGGCCCCGGCCAGAAGCCGCCGGGCATAGCCCGACGACTTCAGCCACAGCCTCACCCCCGCCGCCCCGTCGGTGCCGGGCAGAAAGCGGGTGAGCGTCGAGGTCATTTCTTCTCGTCTCCCGGAACGCCGGCCGCCTTCAGGCGCGCTTCCAGCTCGGCGATGCGCACGTCCTTCGGATGGGTCATGTAGTTCGGCCGCGGCTGGTTGCCGGCCCGGGTCCGGTCGACGCTGCCCATGTAGAGCGTGCCGACATCATCGCCCCAGGCGCCGAAGAAGGGCAGGTTGGCCGGCGGCACCGGCTTCGACCAGGTCTTCACGAACTCCTTGTAGGGCACCGAGCGGGCGATGCGGGCCTTGCGCTCCTCGGCGCGGGCCTTTCCGGTCGCGTCCCAGTCGATGGCGAGCGTCACCGGATCGAACACCACCTTGTAGAGCCGCGCCGCCACCGGCGCCGAGATCAGCCCTTCCTCGATGTCGCGGATGACGCCTTCCGGATCGCGCTCCAGCAGGTCGCCATAGCCGGCGCCGGCACCCTGCGAGATCATGAACAGCTCGCCGCGCTTCGAGATCTCGAAGCCCATGCCCATGTGATGGGTGGTGTAGCGGGCGCCCTCGAAGGGCTGCTCGTTCATCAGCTCCTCGATCGAATGCTTGAACTTCTCCGGCTCGTTGGTCAGCACCTCATAGACATCGACGTCCTGCACCTTGCACAGCGGATAGGTGCCGCAGGCATAGCCGCCGAACAGGCCCTGCAGCGGCGGGAACTTGGCGCCCTGGGCCGTGGTCATGAAGCCCCACTGCTCGGAGTCCTTGGTCGCCACCATCATGGTGTAGCCCTGACCGCCGCGATACTTGCCGGGGGCAATGGCATCCCGGGTCATCTTCTTGGAGACGAGCTGGAGGAAGGGCACCTCCTCCTCGTTCAGCTCCTGCTCGCCGATGTCGGCCATGGTGGCGAAGATCGGCGCCAGCGCATGTTCGCCATCCCGGTTGGCGGTGGCGCCGGCGCCCATGCCGTTGAGGTCGGCGCACAGGTTGCCGAGCGTCTCGCCGTGCTGGCTGACACCGCCCCAGATGAAGGTGTTAATCATGTTGAAGGTCGGCGCATGGACCTTCGTGAACTTCTCCGGGCAGGAATAGAGGAACTTCGCCACCGCATGCTGACCGGCGGTGAAGCCGGTGAAGATCGACATCAGCGACTGCGAATTCGGCGCGTCATAGGAACAGTTGACGATCGAATGCGGGTCGGTGATGACCTCGATCGGCGCGAACGCCGCCTGTCCGCGCGGCAGATCCGGCCAGACATAGCACAGGAACACCTGGGCCAGCATGCCCTTGAGGCCGGCGACAATCGTGTTGGTGGCGCGGTTGGTGAATTCCGGCGCCGAGCCGCGGAAGTCGAAAATCAGCCGGTCGCCGGTCTTCGTGAGCTTGCAGTTGATCTTGACCAGGCAGTTCTCGCGCAGCGTCGAGTCCTGGATGATGTAGGTGCGGACCGTCATGTCCGGCCATTCGGAGATGCGGCGCTTCACCTCGGCGCGCACATTCTCCATGGTCAGACGCAGGGTGGAAACCAGCGCATCCGGGCCGTCGGTCTTGAGGGTTTCTTCCAGCCGCTGCTTGATGCGGAGGCAGGCGAACAGCTTCACCTTCATGTCTTCATATTGCAGCTTCGGCTCGCGCACCGAATTCTGCAGGAAGGTGAGAATGTCGCGCTTGATCTGGTAGTTCTCGACCACCTTGAAGGGCGACATCTTCAGCCCTTCATCCGACGGGCTTTCCGCCATGGAGGGCATGCCGCCCGGCTCGATGGCGCCGTTCTCGCCCTCGTGCACGGTGGAGGCGACCCAGCACACCAGCTTGCCGTCATGGAAGATCGGCAGGATCATCGACTGGTCGGTGTTGTGGACGTTGCCGTAGCGGCTGTCATTGTGGATGAAGCCGTCGCCTTCCTTCACGCCGACGGTCGGATCATTGATCCAGTTCTTGATGATGAACTTGATCGGATGGTGCACCAGGGCCGAGAAGATCAGCACGCCACCGGCGGATGCGATGGCGAGATCGCCCGAGGCCGAATAGACGCCGGTGATGACGTCGCCCCACTTGGCGCCCGGGGCAGCGCCCATCTGCTCCACCATCTCGTAGCCCTCGTCGCAGCCCGACTGGATGCGATCGCGGATCTTGGCGATGGTGTGGGGCTCGGAGACGGCGGCAATCGCACGGTCTTCCTCGGCGCTGCGCGGCATCAGATCATGGTTCTGCATGATCTCGGGGTCGGGGCCGAGGAACAGGGTGGTGTCGTTCAGGAACTTCTGGATCAGTTCCATTTCCGAAGCGCTGGGGGCCTTCAGCCGGGTCGGATTCGGCATCTCGTTCATGGGGTTTCCTTCCGGATCAGTCTTGTTCTGGGAGCCCCGCCCCGGATCAGGCCGGGGCGGGGCATGGCCGTTCTTGAGACGGCTCAGTTCAGATGCTCGACCGCGGCACCACGCAGGAACCAGGACGCGCCCTGCTTCGCCGCGACAAAGGTCCAGCCGGGATTGACGAGGAAGGTCGTCACCTCGGAGGCGATGATCGCCGGCCCGTGCACCTCGGTGCCCGGCGCGATGGCGGCGCGGCTCCACACCGGCGTGTCGAACGGCCCGTCGAAGCCGACGAAATGGCAGACGCGACGGCTCGCCGGCTCCGGCGGCGCGGTGCGATCGGCCTTGGCCACCGGCTTGATGTCCTCGAACTGCACCGTCTCGTGGCGCACGAAGGCGGCGACGCGGATGGTGTTGATGCGGATGCCGGCTTCCGGCGCCTGGGAGCCCTCGCCGAAGCGCTTGCCATAGTCGTTGGAGAACTGGGAAATGATGCCCAGCACATCCGCCGGCCCGTCGACAGTGTGCTTCGGGATCACCGCCGTGGTCTGCACCAGCTGGTTGCCGTAACGCATGTCGAGTTCGAGATTGTGGTGGATGTCCTCCAGCGCAACGCCCTGACGCAGCAGGTCCTGGGTGCCGCGTTCCTTCAGATCGGCGACGATGGCATTGAAGCGGTCATAGTCATCGAACAGGGCGCGGGTGTTGGAGTCGTAGAGCACCATGTAGAGCGACTGCTCGTGGATGTGGAGCTGGTGCATGTTGCCGGCGCCGACCGCCGAGAACACCGACGACAGCGGCGGGGCGAGGATGCGGTCGATGTTGAGGTTCTGGGCGATGCCGCAGCAATGGAGCGGACCGTTGCCGCCATAGGCGAGCATGGTGAAGTCCTTCGGGTCGTAGCCGCGCGCGCGCAGCTCCGTGAAGAGACCATTCGCCATGTTGTCATCCACCTTCTCGCGGATGAGCTTGGCCGCGGTGATGACATCGACATCGAGATCGTCGCAGAGCGCATCCTCGATGGCCGATTTCGCACGGCGCGGGTTGAGCGGGATCGAGCCGCCGGCATAGTTGGCCGGGTCGAGATAGCCGAGCACCAGATCGGCGTCGGTGACGGTGGCGTTGCGGCCGCCGCGGTCATAGCAGGCCGGGCCCGGATCCGAGCCGGCGCTTTCGGGACCGCACTTCACGGTCTTGTACATGCGGTCATAGCTGGCGATCGAGCCGCCGCCGGCACCCAGCGTCACCAGATGCACCATGGGCACGGAGACCAGCCAGCGGTCGATGACCGGGTTGAAGTCATAGTGCTTGATGCCGCCTTCCACGACGATGCCGATGTCGTAGGAGGTGCCGCCCATGTCGGTGGCGACCACGTTGCCGAGGCCGGCCTGAAGCGACAGGTGCTCCGAGGCGCCGATACCCGACACCGGACCGGAATGGATGGTCTGGAGGGCGTCGGTGGAGTTCAGCTGCGCCATGCCACCGGAATTGTGGATGACGAGCATCGGCTTGTCATAGGAATGGGCGCGGAGATTCTGCTCCAGCGCCGACAGCGCATGGTACATGGTCGAGTGCAGGTAGCCGTCGACCACCGCCGAGGTGGCGCGCACATATTCGCCCTTCCGGCCCGCCACCTGGTGGGACAGGATGATCGGGATGGCGCCGAGCAGGTGCGAGGGATACTCGTCGAGCAGGATTTCCTGGATGCGCTGCTCGTGGCTCGGGTTCACCACGCTGTTGACCAGCGCGACGACGATGATCTGGGCGCCGAGGTCGACGAGGTCGCGGATCTGGGCGCGCACGTCCTCCTCGTCCAGCGCCATCACCAGCTTGCCCTGGAAGTCGACGCGCTCGCGCACGCCGCGGATCATGTGGGCCTTCACCAGCGGGTCCGGCCGCTGGGCGTTGGGCATGTCCTGCTGGCCGAGATTGTCGAGACCCTCGCCATAGCCGCGGGCGCGGGAAAGCGGCACCGTCGCCTCATAGCCGGCGGTCACCAGCATGCCGATCTTCGGGCCCTTGTGCTCGATGAGGGCGTTGGTGCCGAGCGTCGTGGCGTAGCGGACGGAGTCCACCTCGGCGAGGATCTCGTCGAGTTCCACGCCCAGCACCTTGCACGCCTTGCCCAAGGCCTCGTTGAAGCCCATGGCAAGATTATGATGGGTGGTGAGGGCCTTCGCCTCGATGTACTTCTTGTCCCACACCACGAAACAGTCGGTGAAGGTGCCACCGATATCCACGGACACGCGCTTCATGTGACCTCCCTTGAGGATCTTCTCGGACCTTTGCCGGCCCGGATCATGTTCTTGTCTGTCCGGCGGGCGCACGGATCCCGGCGCGCGGAAACGGCGTCCCCGCGCGGGTGCTTTCGGGCGTCCAGCGGAAAAAGGCGGGGCGTCGCCGGCGTCACCGCCGGGTGCGGCCCGGCAAGTGCCCGGTTCGCGCGGGCAGCGACGCCCCGCCAGGTCCGGCCGCGGGGGAAGTCGCGGCCGGGGAGGAAAGGAACGGGCGGCTGCCCGTCAGTTGCACGGTGCGGTCAGCATTTCGTGCGCCTGGTATCAGTGGCCATGGCCGGAGCCGCGCACCACGGCGGGGCCGGAGAAGGGCTCGGCCTCCTTGCCGCGCTTCTCCCACTGGGCCTTCAGCGCCGGCAGGTTCACTTCCATGTCGTAGAGCGGCGGATGGCCGGGCACGGCATATTCGGTCTCCACCTGGGTGCCGCAGTTCGGGCAGCAGAATTCCAGGATGCGGGTCCACTCCGGATCCGGGCTGAAGGTGAAGCGATACTTGTCCGGATCGATGATCGGCGGATGGATCTCGCGCGGATCGCGATCGTGGACGAGCAGGCCTTCCTTGTAGCTCGCCGCCGCCGGTCCGATCTCGTGATCGCAGACGCGGCACTCCCAGGTCTCGCGGTCGAGATCGATGCGGAGATATTCGGTCATCGGGACTTTCATTGGATCAGGCCCCCTTGCGGATCATCAGAACGTCACCGAGGTTCGACACGACAAGGCGCCAGCCTTCGGGAACCCGGCAGGTGAAGAAGTCTTCTTCCAGCACGGCCGGACCATCGGCATAGTCGCCGGCCTTGAGGTCGTTGAGGCGGTAGACCGGGCATTCGGCGCGAAGGCCGTTCTTGCCCAGCGGGAAGCGCGTGCCGGCGGCTGCCGCCGGGGTCTTCTCCTCGAAGCTGCCGGCGCCGGTTTCCTCGCTGCGCAGCTTCTTCACCGCATCGAGTTCCAGATCCACCGCCTGCGCCTTGGCGAAGATCTCCGGCACGGCCGTGTCGTCGCCCTCGATCACATGGGTGTGCTCGTGGCCCGCGCCGAAATCGGCCACCAGACGCGCGGTCACGGTGTAGTCGCCCGGCGCCACGCCTTCGGCGAACATGTCGCGCGCCGCCTTCTTCTTCAGCCCCTCCAGCGCCGTGGCGATGCCGGCCGGCGACAGGTCCGACAGCGTCATGTCATAACGCTGGGAGATGTCGCAGGCGCCGATGCCATAGGCCGAGAACACCGCCGCCATCTTCGGGATCGAGACCCGGCTGATGCCGGCCTTCTCGGCCGCGCCGCAGGCGTTCAGCGGACCGGCGCCGCCGAAGGCGAGCATCACCGTCTCGTCGCCGATGGTGGTGAAGCGGTGCAGCTCCTCGGCGATCTTCTGCTCGAAGGCGTCGCCCATCCGGAGGAGCGCCTCTTCCAGCCCGATGCCCAGGGGGCCGGCGATGTTGGCCAGCACCGCCGCCTTGGCGCGCTCGGAGTCCAGACCCATGCCGCCCCCGAAATAGGAGGCCGGGTCGAGGAGACCGGAGAGCAGGCTGGCGTCGGTGATGGTCGCCTCCTTGCCGCCGCGGCCGAAGCAGGCCGGGCCGGGGGTGGAGCCGACGCTGTCCGGACCGATGGCGATCCTGCCATCCTTCACCCGGAACACCGAGGAGCCACCGACGCCGGCGCTCCAGATCTCGCAGAGCGGGAAGGAGACGGCGATGCCTTCCACATGACCGCGCCGGGTCTCGGCGACGGTGCCGCGGCTGTACTGGCCGATGTCGGTGGTGGTGCCGCCGACGTCGATGGAGACGGTCTCGGGGAAGTCGTAAAGGCGGGAATAGGCCTTCACGCCCTCCATGCCGCCGCGCGGGCCGGAGGAATAGGTCTTGATGGCAACGGTCTTGGCCACCCGGGAGGCGTCGCCGTCATTGCGGAAGATGAGCAGCGGGTTCTTGGTGCGGAAGGCGCGCAGCCGGTTCTCGGCATTGTAGAGGAAGGCCTCCATCGACGGATGGAGGAAGGAATTGATGAGGGCGGTCCAGGTGCGGCGCACCGGGTCCTTGTCGCTGGTCAGGTCAGAGCCATAGAGAATGGGCACGGCGCCGAGCAGGTGGCGGGGATATTTGCGCAGCGCCACCCGGGCGAAGGCCTCTTCCAGCGCGCGGAACTCCGCCCCGCCGAAGGCCACGACCAGACGCTTGGCG
>JBBSSF010000071.1:0-10712 GCA_038242345.1 Hyphomicrobiales bacterium | reverse complement strand
CGGTGGCCGAGGCGGTGTTCAAGTACAATCCGCTGCGGCTCAGCTACACGCTGTTTGCCGACAGCAACCCGTTCATGAAGGGCGTGTCCCGGCTCGCCGATCAGGTGAAGGCCGCCCGCCGGCCGGCCGGCGCCGACAATCCGGCGCTGGCCGTGCAGAAGGCGGTCTCGGACCGGATCGAGGCCGGCCTCGATGCCTATCGCGATGCCCGCGACAGCCTGGTGGAGAAGATGTTCTTCGCCATCTATGGCTCGCCGGTGCTCCAGGGGATGGTCGGCATGAATCTCGGCACCAAGGTGCGCGAGCTGCCGGCCAGCAGCCCGGAGAAGGAAGCCCTGCGTCAGGCCGCCATCACGCGGCTGCGCGCCCGGGTCGGCGACGGCGGCTTCGACGCCGCTCTGGTGCGCGCCACTCTCTATGTGATGTCGGCGGTGCGGGCGCTGGACGAGAACTGCGCCATGGCCCTCAATGAGGTGCGGCAGAAGCTGCTGCACCTGTCGCTGGCCGAGTTCAAGACCCTCGTGCGCGAGCAGTTCTACATCCTGCTGCTCGAACGCGAGGCGGCGGTGAAGGCGATCGCCGGCATGGTGACCGACCCGGCCGACCGGGCGGCGCTGGTGGAAAAGGCCATGACCATCGCCTCTGCCGACGGCGTCTACACCCTTGCCGAGCGCGAGCGGGTGGAGGGCCTCAGCCATCTGCTCGACGTCGCCGCCCCGGCGGTGCCGGCTCTCGGGAAGGCTCCCGCCTGAGCCGGAGCCGCGCCGCGGCGTTCCCCTTTCCCGTCCCCCGTGCTCCGGCCCCGGCCCGGTGCTGCCGGGGGCCGGGACCCTTTCCGGGCGGACCGGGCCGGCCGGCCAGACGGGGCGTCGGGGGGCCGCACAGGATGGAGCGGCGCAGGCAGCTGCTCGTCTCCCCGGGCGCCGCCCCGGGCCCGGGGCTGCGGGGGGCCGTGACCCTTCCCGCCCGCCCCGGTCCCGCCGTCCAGACGGGCCTTCGGGAGGCCGCACAAGATGGACCTGCGCACGAAGCTGATCGTCCCCCCGGGCACCCGGGTGAGCCTCCGGGACATCGATGCCGGCTGGCACGGCACCTACGCCTCCTCCGATGCGGCGAAGGAGGATCTGGCCAAGAACGAGACCCGCCTCGCCGATCTGCAGCAGAAGCTCTATGCCGAGAAGAAGCACGCCCTTCTCATCGTGCTCCAGGGCATCGACGCCGCCGGCAAGGACGGCACCTGCTGGCATGTGCTCGCCGCCATGAACCCGCAGGGCACCTATGTGAAGGGCTTCAAGCAGCCGACCGAAGAGGAGAAGCTGCACGACTTCCTGTGGCGCGTGCATCCCCACACCCCCGGCCGCGGCCAGATCGGCGTGTTCAACCGCTCCCATTATGAGAGCGTGCTGGTGGAGCGCGTCCATGATCTCGTGCCGAAGCCCGTCTGGTCCGACCGCTACGAGATCATCAACGTGTTCGAGAAGCTCCTCGCCCAGAGCAACGTCACGGTGCTGAAATTCTTCCTCTACATCACGCCCGAGGAACAGCTCGAACGCTTCCGCCAGCGCCTCGACGATCCGGCCCGGCAGTGGAAGATCAGCGAGGCGGACTATACCGAGCGGGCGCTGTGGGACAAATATATCGCCGCCTTCGAGGACATGCTGGCCAAATGCTCGACGCCACACGCTCCCTGGTATGTCATTCCGTCGAACCACAAATGGTTCCGCAATCTCGCGGTGGCCCACATCATCGAGAAGACCCTCGATGACATGAAGATGGAACTGCCGGCGCCGAGCGTCGACCTCGCCCGCATCCGCCGCGACTATCACGCCGCCAAGGCCGCGCCGGTGAAATGACGCCTGCCAGGCTCCCCGGCCTGCAACCGGGGGGCCATCCGCCGGAAGGGCCGCCGGGAGCCCGCTCTTTTTCCCGTCCGGCCCTCATTCGGGAATGGCGTTCGTCGACGCCACCCCAGGGACAGGGCATTCTTGCCTCATCCGAGACGCGAACCACAGGCACCGCCCTGTCCTTCCCGCCCAGGATGCCAGTCCTGTCCAACAGTCGGGCCGCGCCGCGCGCGGGATCCCGGCTTTTTCCGGGGGCCATCGTGACGAAGACCTGTTGTCGCTGAGATCGACACCTTCTCCGACACCCATGATCCACATTGCCTGATCGATCCCGGCCGGAGCTGACTGTTTCCGGCCCAAAGACGACGTGCGCCGTCTTCCTGCATCGATCTCCCTTTTCCGGCCGACCGCCGCTGCCTGAAAGCCGGCGCGCGGACGCCCCTGCCTTGCCCGGAGCCCGTCAGATGAACCGCCGGTCCTTCCTCTTTTCCACCGCGCTTGCCACCGGCGCCGCCCTCGTGGCCGGCGTCCTGCCCCTGTCCGCCCGCGCCGCCGATGACAAGCCGGCCAAGCTGCGCATCGGCTACCAGAAAGGCGGCATCCTCCTCGTCGTGAAGGCGCGCCAGTCCATCGAGAAGGCACTGGCCGATCAGGGCATCGGCGTCGAGTGGGTGGAATTCGCCTTCGGCCCGCCGCTGCTGGAAGCCCTTCAGGCCGGCGCCATCGACTATGGCTACACCGGCGATGCCCCGCCGATCTTCGCCCAGGCGGCGCGCGCCGACCTGCTCTATGTCGGCGCCATCCCGGCGCGGGGCGACGGACAGGCGATCGTGGTCGCCCCCGACAGCCCGATCCAGTCGGTGGCCGATCTGAAGGGCAAGAAGGTCGCGGTCGCCAAGGGGTCCAGCGCCCACAACCTGCTGGTTTCCGCCACCGAGGCCGCCGGGCTGAACTGGGGCGCGTTCGAGGTCGCCTATCTGGCGCCGGCCGATGCGGCAGCGGCGTTCGCCCGCGGCTCCGTCGACGCCTGGTCGATCTGGGACCCCTATTATGCCCTGGCGGAACTCTCGCCCAAGGGCGCCCGGCCGCTGCCGGTGGACAAGAGCGTGGCCGCCCAGAACTCCTTCTTCCTCGCCAACCGCACCTTCACCGGCAAATATCCGGCGCTGGTCGCCCTGGTGAACACCCAGATCGGCGATGCCGTCGCCTGGGCCAACACTCACCGCGACGAGGTGGCCGCGCTCTATTCCGAGGCGAGCGGCGTGCCGCTGAAGGCCCAGCAGCGGGCGGTAGCGCGGGCGGAATTCACCTTCGGCCCGCTGACCGAAAGCGTGCTCGCCCAGCAGCAGGGCGTCGCCGACCGCTTCCACAAGATCGGGCTCATCCCCAAGGCCATCACCGTGCGCGACATCGTGTGGACCGGCCAGCCGGCCTGATCCCCGCCCCTGTTGGCCCGTCCCGCATCCGGAGTTGCGTCATGACCACCCAGAAGCCGCTTGATCTCTACTGGTTCATCCCGGTCTCCGGCGATGGCAGCTATCTCGGCACCGCCGAGGGCCACCGCCCGGCCGACTTCTCCTATCTGAAGCAGATTGCCGAGGCCGCCGACCGGCTGGGCTATACCGGCGTGCTGATCCCGACCGGCAAGAATTGCGATGATCCGTGGATCACCGCGGCGGCGCTCGCCCCGCTGACCCGACGGCTGCGCTTCCTGCTGGCGCTGCGCCCGGCGACCCTGTCGCCGACGCTCGCCGCCCGGCAGGCGGCGGCGCTGGACCGGATTTCCAACGGCCGCTTCCTCGTCAACATCGTGGCCGGCGGCAACCCGAAGGAGCTGGCCGGCGACGGCATCCACCTCAGCCATGATGGCCGCTACGAGCACGCCGCGGAATTTCTGGAGGTCTATTCCCGCCTGCTCTCTGGCGAGAAGGTGACCTTCTCCGGCAAGCACATCCAGGTGACCGACGCCGCACAGGAATTCCCGCCGGTGCAGAGCCCGCGCCCGCCGGTCTGGTTCGGCGGCTCGTCGGATGCCGGCATCGAGGTCGCGGCCGAGCATGCCGACACCTACCTGACCTGGGGCGAGCCCCTCGACGAGGTGCGCCAGAAGATCGAGACGGTGAAGGCCCGGGCGGCGGCCCGGGGGCGGACGGTGAATTTCGGCCTGCGCATCCATCTCATCGTGCGCGACAGCGACGAGGAGGCCTGGGAGGCGGCCGAGAAGCTCATCTCGCGTCTGCCCGATGCGGCCATCGAGGCGGCGCAGAAGAAGTTCCGCGAGGAGTCCGACAGCGTCGGCCAGAAGCGCATGTCGGTGCTCCATGCCGGCAGCCGCGACAGCCTGGAGATCGCCCCCAATCTCTGGGCCGGCCTCGGTCTGGTGCGCGGCGGCGCGGGCACGGCGCTGGTCGGCTCGCCGCAGACGGTGGCGACGCGGCTCAGGGAATATCAGGCCCTCGGCATCTCCACCATCATCGCCTCGGGCTATCCGCATCTGGAGGAAGCCTACAAGGTGGCCGAGCTGCTGTTCCCCGTGCTCGGCATCCGCCAGCCCCAGCCGCGCCGCCATGGCACCGATGCCGGCGAGTTCGGCGTCTCCGGCACCGGCTTCCGCCTCGCCGCCGCAGCCTCGTGAGGGAGACGATGACCGATCTCGCCTCCCCCCGGCCCGCCGTTGCCGTCGCCCCGCCGGCGACGGCGGGCCTCCTCCGCCTCGCGACCGGTCTCGGCCGCGGGGCGACCCGCCTCCTCCTCGCCTCCCGCCTGACGCCGTGGCTGATCCCGGCCGGGCTGCTGGCCCTGTGGTCGCTGGCCAGTGCCACCGGCCGGCTGCCGGAGCACGTGTTTCCCGCCCCCTGGGCGATCGCCACCGCCGCCGGCGACAAGCTCGCCGACGGATCGCTGGTGGAAAACATCGCCGTCAGCTTCCGCCGGGCGCTGGCCGGCCTTGTGGTCGGCGGCGGCATCGCCTTCGTGCTCGGGCTCGCCAACGGGCTCTCGACCTTCTCGGAGCGCCTCACCGACACCACCGTGCAGATGGTGCGCAACATCCCGAACCTGTCGCTGATCCCGCTGGTGATCCTGTGGTTCGGCATCGACGAGGAAGCCAAGCTGGTGCTGACCGCGCTCGGCGTGTTCTTCCCCGTCTACATCAACACCTTCCACGGCGTGCGCACGGTGGATGCGCAGCTTCTGGAAATGGGCCGCTCCTATGGCATGTCGCGGCCGGAGCTGTTCCGCCGCATCGTGCTGCCGGGGGCGCTGCCGTCGGTGTTCGTCGGCCTGCGCTATGCCCTCGGGGTGATGTGGCTGACCCTCATCGTCGCCGAGACCATCGCCGCCGCCTCGGGCATCGGCCACATGGCCATGGAAGCGCGCGAGTTCATGCAAGTGGATGTCGTCGTGCTGGCCATCCTCATCTATGCGGCGCTGGGCAAGCTCGCCGATTCCGCCGTGCGCCTGATGGAACGCCGCACGCTCGCCTGGCACCCCGCCTTTGCCAAGGGAGACGCGAAATGACCGCTTCTGCTGCCCGGCGCGAGGCCGACGCCCTTCTCGCCGCCGCCCCGCCGCGCCCGGCCGGCCGCCGCGGCCTGCCGATCCGGCTGTCCGGACTGGAGAAATCCTTCGGCCCGCTCACCGTGCTCTCCGGCATCGAGCTGGAGATCCCGCCCGGCCAGTTCGTCGCCATCGTCGGCCGCTCCGGCTGCGGCAAGAGCACGCTGCTGCGCATCCTCGCCGGCCTCGACCGTCCGACCGGCGGCAGCCTCCGCCTCGGCAGCCCGGGCGAGGACGCCGCCGCCCTGCCGCGGCTGATGTTCCAGGAGCCGCGGCTGCTGCCCTGGGCAAAGGTCATCGACAATGTCGCCATCGGCCTCGGCCCCGACCGGCGGGCCGGCGATGGCCGCGCCCGGGCGGAGGCGGCGCTGGCCGCCGTCGGCCTTGCCGACAAGGCGGGGGCGTGGCCGGCCATGCTCTCGGGCGGTCAGAAGCAGCGGGTGGCGCTCGCCCGGGCGCTGGTGTCGCGGCCGCGCTTCCTCGCCCTCGACGAACCCCTCGGCGCCCTCGACGCCCTCACCCGCATCGAGATGCAGGCGCTGCTGGAACGGGTGTGGCAGGCGGAGGGCTTCACCGCGGTCCTCGTCACCCATGATGTCAGCGAGGCGCTGACGCTGGCCGACCGGGTGGTGATGATCGAGAACGGCCGCATCGCCCTCGACATCCCGGTCCCCCTGCCGCGCCCGCGCCGGCGCGGCGCCGATGGCCTCGCCCGGCTGGAGGCGCAGATCCTGCGCCATCTGATCCGGGAAGAGCCGCCGGTACCCGAGTACACGATCTGATACCAGGCGCACGAAGTGCTGACCGCACCGCGTGCCTGAAGATCAGCAGATTTCCCATATGCCCCAGGGACATGGGAACCCACATCCGAATACCAGAGAGTCCTTTTCAAGGATCTTTGGTATGACCCGTCAAGGACCTGCCATGAACGCCCTCACCCGCACCGACCTGCCGGCGCGCATTGATGCCGGCCTGTTCCGGGCGACCTTCCGGCGGCTTGTCGGTGGCGTCTCGGTCATCACCACCGGCACCGGCGCCAGCCGCACCGGCCTCACCGCAACCTCGGTGTCGGCGCTCTCGGCCGAGCCGCCGACGCTCACCGTCAACATCAACCGCACCTCCTCCACCTGGGGCGTGCTCGCCCGGGAGGGCCGCTTCGGCGTCAACTTCATCGGCACCGACCAGAAGGCCGTTGCCGAGCGCTTCTCCGGCTTCGGCGGCCTCAAGGGGGTCGGGCGCTATCAGGGCGCCGACTGGACCACGGCCGTCACCGGCGCGCCGCTGCTGGTCGGAGCCCTCGCCGCCCTCGACTGCGAGGTGGAAGAAGCCATCGAGCGCCACTCCCACATCATCCTGATCGGCCGCATCCGCGCGACCCTTCTGGGAGATGCGGCCGGCGCCCTGCTCTATGGCGATGGCGGCTACCGCACGCTGGCCCCGCAGGCCTGAGCCACCGGCCACGGGCCGTTGCGTCCCGACGCTTCATGGGGGCACTCTCGCGGGCACCGGAATCCCGGCGCCCACGAAGAGGAGGCCCCCATGGACCTGTCGCGGCTCCTGACCCTCCGCCAGCTTCATGTGGTGGTGGCGATCGACCAGTATCGCAGCATCGTGCGGGCCGCCGAACATCTCTGCCTCACCCAGCCGACGGTGACGAAGGCCCTGCAGGATGTGGAGGCCGCCCTCGACACCCCGCTTTTCCGCCGCACCAACCGCGGCGTGGAGCCGCTGCCCTCCGGGGTGGCGCTCGCCCGCCATGCCCGGCTCGTCCTCACCCAGATCGCCCATGCCGAGGAAGAACTGGCCGACCTGCGCGATGGCGCCGGCGGGCGCGTGGCCGTCGGCTCGCTGATCGCCGCCTCGGTGCGGCTGCTGCCGGCCGCCATCACCCGGCTGAAGAAGGCGCGGCCGCGGGTCTCCGTCTCGGTGCGGGAGGGCTCCAACGACATCCTGATGCCGGCGCTGCGCCGGGGCGAACTCGATCTCGTGGTCGGCCGGCTGCCGGAATTCCGCGCCCGCGACGGCATCGCCCAGGAGGAGCTCTATCAGGAGATCGCCTGTCTGGTGGTGCGGGCCAACCATCCGCTGGCCGGCATGTCCGCCCCGCGCCTCGCCGATCTGGTCAGCGGCGAATGGGTGCTGCCACCGCCGGAAACCACCCTGCGCACCCAGATGGAAATGGGGTTCTACGATGCCGGCGTGCCCCGGCCCGGCCGGGTCGTGGAATCCGTCTCCCTCGTCAACAATCTCCAGCTCGTGCTGACGGCGGACTTCATCCTCGCCACCCCCTATCAGGCGATCCGCGAGCTGGTGAAGGCCGGCCGCATGACCGTGCTGCCGGTTCCCCTCCTCCCCACCATGGGCCCGGTCGGCATCTCCCGGCGCTCGGGCGCGGCACTCTCCCCGGTCTCCCTCGCCCTCGTGGACGAAATGCGCACCGTCGCCGAGACGCTGCGGGCTGAGGAGATCGAATGGCGCCGCATATTCAATATCTGAATAGCAGGATCGAGAATTCTCATTTGCCGTGAATATGACGGAGATGAGACGCTGTTTGTGTCGAGGCCAAGTCGAAATTGGCGCCTCGGCCGCTCCGGCAAGCAAAGCCACACCCCGCATCATGCAACAGGCGCGGTGGACGGATGATTATTTGCTGGGCACAGAATGTGTGCAACTGCACATGACACGATCGTTTTCGTTGTCAGGCACCCCCGCCTGTCGGGGAGGTGTGCCGAACCGGGGGGTCTGATGACCACACTCTTGCGTCATTATGTCGGTGGGCGCTGGATCGAGACGCCGAAGCGCTTCGCCGACATCAACCCGGTGGACGGCTCCCTGGTGGCCGAGGTGTGCGAGGCCGACGCGGCAACGGTGGCCGCGGCCGTGACGGCCGCCCGGGCGGCCATGGCCGGCGACTGGGGCCGCATGGCCGATACCGAGCGCTGCCGGCTGCTCCATGCGGTCGCCGACCGGATCGAGGCGCGCTTCGACGATTTCCTCGCCGCCGAGATTGCCGACACCGGCAAGGCGCTGCCCCAGGCCCGCGGCATGGACATTCCGCGCGGCGCCGCCAACTTCCGCGTCTTTGCCGATCTCGCCCGGGCCCATCCGACGGAATGCTACGAGATGGCGACGCCCGATGGCGCCGGCGCCCTCAATTATGCCGTCCGCCGGCCCTTGGGAGTGGTGGCCGTCATCTCGCCGTGGAACCTGCCGCTGCTCCTGCTCACCTGGAAGGTGGCGCCGGCGCTGGCGGCCGGCAATGCCGTCATCGCCAAGCCGTCCGAGGAGACGCCCGGCACTGCCACCCTGCTGGCCGAGGTGATGGACGAGGTCGGGATGCCGCCGGGCGTCTTCAATCTGGTGCACGGCTTCGGCCCCGGCTCGGCCGGCGAGTTCCTCACCAGCCACCCGGATGTGGACGCCATCACCTTTACCGGCGAGAGCCGCACCGGCACCGCCATCATGAAGGTCGCAGCCGAGCGGGTGAAGCCGATCTCCTTCGAGCTCGGCGGCAAGAACCCGGCCGTGGTGTTCGCCGATGCCGACCTGGATGCCGCGATTGCCGGTGTCGCCCGGGCGGTGTTCACCAACTGCGGCCAGGTCTGCATGTGCACCGAGCGGGTCTATGTGGAGCGGCCGGTCTTCGACCGCTTCGTTCAGGGCCTGAAGCAGAAGGCCGAGGCGCTGGTGCTCGGCCGCCCCCATGATCCGGGCGTGGATACCGGCCCGCTGATCTCCGCCACCCACCGCGAAAAGGTGCTCTCCTATTTCCGGCTGGCCGTGGAGGAAGGCGCCACGGTGGTGACCGGCGGCGGCGTGCCCCGCTTCGGCGACGAGCGCGACCAGGGCTTCTTCGTCCAGCCCACGGTGTGGACCGGCCTGCCGGACAGCGCCCGCATCTGCCGGGAGGAGATCTTCGGCCCGGTCTGCCATGTCTCCCCGTTCGACAGCGAGGACGAGGCGGTCGCGCGCGCCAACGACACGGATTATGGCCTGTGCGCCTCCATCTGGACCCGGGATGTTTCCCGGGCCCACCGGGTGGCGCGGCGCGTGTCGGCGGGTCTCGTCTGGGTCAACACCTGGTTCCTGCGCGACCTGCGCACGCCCTTCGGCGGGGTGCGCCTGTCCGGCATCGGCCGGGAGGGCGGCATTCACTCGCTGAACTTCTATTCCGAACCGTCCAACATCTGCATCAAGCTCTGAAGGCCGGCCCCATGACCGATCCCGCCTCCCTTGCCGCCCTCGCCGCCCGGGTGGATGCCGCCGCCTGCGATGGCACCGCCATCCCCCACATCTCCCCCGAATTCCCGACCCTCGACGTCGCCGAAGCCTACGAGATCCAGCGGCTGTCGATCGCCCGCCGGCTCGCCCGCGGCGAACGGCTCGTCGGCGTCAAGATGGGCCTCACCTCCGAGGCCAAGATGCGCCAGGTCGGCGTCGACAGCGTGATCTGGGGCCGGCTGACCGATGCCATGCAGGTGCCCGCCGGCGGAACGATCTCGATGGCCGGCCGCGTCCACCCCCGGGTGGAGCCGGAAATCGCCTTCCTGCTGAAGCGCCCGCTGGCCGGCGTCGTCACCCGGGCCGGGCCACTGGCCGCCGTCGAGGCGATCCTGCCGGCCATGGAGATCATCGACAGCCGCTACCGGAATTTCCGCTTCAACCTGGTCGACGTCATTGCCGACAACGCCTCGTCGTCGGGCTTCGTGCTCGGCGCCCCCTGCCCGGCCGACAGCGAGATCGCCGACATCGCCATGGCGATGTCCTTCGACGACGCCGTGGTCCAGTCGGGCAGCTCGGCCGCCATCCTCGGCGATCCGGTCCGCGCCCTCATGGAGGCGGCGCGGCTGGTGGCCGAGGCCGGCGGCGACCTGCCGGCCGGCGCCATCGTGCTGGCGGGAGCGGCCACCGAGGCGGTGCCGCTGAAGCCCGGCATCCGCGTCCGCGTGGAGGTCGCCGGTCTCGGCGCGGCGTCCTTCTCGGTTGCGGGAGAGCCGGCATGAGCGGGGCCACCGTCGTTGCCGGCAAGGCGACCCCGCGCGGCCGCTTTCCCCATGTGAAGCGGGCCGGCGACTTCCTGTTCGTCTCCGGCACCTCGTCGCGCCGCCCGGATGGCAGCTTCGCCGGCGCCCGGGTCGACCCGATGGGCGTCACCGATCTCGACATCCGCGTCCAGACCCGGGCAGTGATCGAGAATATCGGCGAGATCCTGTCCGCCGCCGGCGCCAGCCTTGCCGATCTCGTCGAGGTGCAGGTGTTCCTCGTCGACATGAACGACTTCGGCGGCTTCAACGAGGTCTGGGCCGAGTT
>JBBSSF010000070.1:0-10848 GCA_038242345.1 Hyphomicrobiales bacterium | reverse complement strand
GCCCCGGACCGTCACGAAGGGCTCGAAGAACGCCCACTCCTCATCGCTCATCAATCCACGGATCAAGGGATGCCTCCTTTCGGAAGCGAACCTTGAATCACATCAGAACTGGGCGGGGAAGACCTTTGTCAACAGATCCTACGCACTATTCCGGTGTCGGCACGGGATGGTCCGCGCGGGAGCCACACAGCATGTCACTTCGGACAGAAGCGGTCTTCGACGGTCACAATGATGTCCTCCTGCGGCTGTGGCTGCATGCGGAGAAGGGCGCCGATCCGGTCCGCGAGTTCACGGACGGCACGTCCACCGGCCATATCGATGGCCCGCGGGCGCGCGCCGGCGGTCTGGTCGGCGGGCTCTGCGCCATCTTCGTGCCCTCCGGCAAACTGGTGCTGACCCCGCCGGATCCGGTGACCGGCCACTATGTCACCCCGCTGCCCGACCCTCTCGATCAGGCCTATGCCATCGAGGTGGCGGCCGGCGAGCTGGCCGTCGCCAACGCCCTGCACGCCGCCGGCGCCTGGACGATCTGCCATTCGACCGCCGCCATCCGCGCGGCGATTGCCGCCGGCTCCTTTGCCGCCGTCGTCCACATGGAAGGCGTCGAGGCGATCGGCGCCGATCTTGCCGAGCTGGATGGCTGGTACGCGAACGGCCTGCGCTCGCTCGGGCCGGTCTGGAGCCGGCACAACGTGTTCGGCCATGGCGTGCCCTTCGCCTTCCCCATGAGCCCCGACACCGCCCCGGGCCTGACGCCGGCCGGGTTCGATCTGGTGCGCGCCTGCAACCGGCTCGGCATCGCCGTCGATCTCGCCCACATCACCGAGAAGGGGTTCTGGGACGTCGCGAAGACCACCGACCAGCCCCTCGTCGTCAGCCATTCCAATGCGCACGCGCTCTCGCCGGTCGCCCGCAACCTGACGGACCGGCAGCTTGATGCGGTGGCCGAGAGCCGCGGCATCGTCGGCCTCAACTATGCGACGACCATGCTGCGCACCGATGGCCGCGAGGACGCGACGACGCCGCTTGCCTTCGCCGTCGCCCACATCCGCCATCTCGTCGACCGCATGGGCATCGACTGCGTCGGCCTCGGCTCGGATTTCGACGGCGCGACGATCCCCGGCGAGATCGGCGATGCCAGCGGCCAGCAGGCACTGGTACGGGCGCTGGCAGAGGCCGGCTTCAGCCCGTCCGATCTGGAAAAGCTCTGCCGCGAGAACTGGCTGCGGGTTCTCGCCGAAACCTGGCGCGAGCCGGTGACTACCTCCGCCCACAGCTTTGCCTGACCTGTCCGGATATTTGCCGCCCCCTGTCCTTCACCCCCGACCACCAGAGAAGAGACCGATCATGATCCACAAGCGTCCCTCGCGTCTGCGTGCCGCCGCTCTCGGCACGGCCCTGTCTCTCCTGATGGCCGCCGGTGTGCCGGCGGTCGCCAAGACCCCGGTCGACACCCTGGTGGAAGGTTTCGCCATCGACGACATCATCAGCATGGACCCGGCGGAGTCCTTCGAGCTGACCGGCGGCGAGGTGATCTCCAACATCTATTCCACCCTCGTCCGCCTCGACCTCAATGATACCACCAAGGTTGTCGGCGATCTCGCCGAGAGCTGGAGCGTGTCCGATGATGGCCTCACCTTCACCTTCAAGCTCAAGCCCGGCCTGAAATTTGCCTCCGGCAACCCGATCACGGCGGAAGACCTGGCGTGGTCGTTCGAGCGCATGGTGAAGCTCGACAAGAGCCCGGCCTTCCTGCTCTCCCAGTTCGGCTTCACCGGCGACAACGTGACGGAGAAGGTGAAAGCGCTAGACCCCGCGACGCTTTCCATCACCGTCGACCAGCCCTATGCGCCGAGCTTCGTGCTGAACGTGATGGCGGCCAGCCCGATTTCGGCCATCGACAAGCAGCTTGTGCTCCCCAACGCCAAAAAACTGACGGTGGACGGCAGCAACAAATATGACACCGACTTCGGCAACGACTGGCTGAAGACCCACTTTGCCGGCTCCGGTCCGTTCAAATTGCGCGACTGGCGCGCCAACGAGGCCGTCGTTCTGGAGCGCAACGAGAATTATTATGGCGTGAAGCCGGTGCTCACCCGGGTCGTCTATCGTCACATGAAGGAAAGCGCCGGCCAGCGCCTCGCGCTTGAGGCCGGCGACATCGACGTCGCCCGCAATCTGGAGCCCGGCGATCTCGCCGCCGTGTCGAAGAACCCGAACCTTGCCGTCACCGCGACGCCGAAGGGCACAGTCTACTATATCTCCTTCAACCAGAAGAATCCGAACCTCGCCAAGCCCGAAGTGCGTGAGGCGCTGAAGTACCTGATTGATTATGATGCCATCGGCGCCACGATCATCAAGGGCATCGGCGAGATCCACCAGACCTTCCTGCCGGAAGGCGTGCTCGGCGAACTGGAGGCGAAGCCCTACAAGCTCGACGTTGCCAAGGCGAAGGAACTCCTCGCCAAGGCCGGCCTGCCCGACGGCTTCACCGTGACCATGGACGTGCGCAGCACCCAGCCGGTGACCGGCATTGCCGAAGCCTTCCAGCGCAACGCCGCCGATGCCGGCGTCAGGATCGAGATCATCCCCGGCGACGGCAAGCAGACGCTGACCAAGTACCGCGCCCGCAACCACGACATCTATATCGGCCAGTGGGGATCGGACTACTGGGATCCGAACTCCAACGCCGAGACCTTCACCGCCAACCCCAACAACGCCGATGACGGCAAGGTGAAGACGCTCGCCTGGCGCAACGCCTGGGATGTTCCGGAGCTGACCGCCAGGACCAAGGCGGCGCTTTTGGAGAAGGACGCCGACAAGCGCGCCGCGATCTACCGCGAGCTGCAGCAGACCGTGCTGGAAACCAGCCCGTTCGCGCTGATCTTCCAGCAGACGGAAGTGGCGGGGCTGCGTGGCGACGTGAAGGGCTACAGGCTCGGCCCGACCTTCGACACGAACTTCGTCGCGCCGGTTTCCAAGAACTGATCGGGAGGCCGGTTCGATGAGTCCGACACTCGTTTCCGGTGCCTCCCGAACCGGCCTCAGGATCCCGGCCCGGGTCTCAAGGATCGGCTTCGCGACGCTGCGCTTTGCGGCTGTGGTCGTCACCACCTTCCTCGGCCTTCTGGCCGTCACCTTCTTCATCGGCCGGGTCATCCCGGTCGATCCGGTGCTCGCCGTCCTTGGCGACCGGGCGCCCGCCTCGGCGATCGAGAAGGCGCGCGAGGCCATGGGCCTCAACCTGCCGGTCTGGCAGCAATTTCTCCTCTATGTCCGGCAGGCGCTGGCGGGCGATTTCGGCACCTCGGTGCTCACCACCCGGCCGGTGATGGAGGATATCGCCCGGGTGTTCCCGGCCACCATCGAGCTGGCGACGCTCGGCACCCTCATCGGCACGGCGCTCGGCATTCCGCTCGGCGTGCTGGCTGCCGTCAAGCGCGGCACCCTTGCCGACCAGACCGTGCGGGTGATCGGTCTCGTCGGCTATTCCGTGCCGATCTTCTGGCTCGCCCTTCTCGGGTTGCTTCTCTTCTACGCCAAGCTCGGCTGGATCGGCTATCCCGGCCGGATCGGCATTGCCTACGAATATTCCTTCACCTCGACCACAGGACTGTTTCTCTTCGATGCGCTGCGGCAGGGGGACTTGGAAGTCGCGCTGGATGTGTTCCGCCACATCATCCTGCCGGCGGGTCTGCTCGGCTCTTTCTCCATGGCCTATATCAGCCGCATGACACGCTCCTTCATGCTGACCGAGCTGGGGCAGGAATACATCATCGCGGCCCGGGCCAAGGGTCTCTCGGAAAGCCGGATCATCTGGTTCCATGCGCTGCGCAACGCCGCGGTGCCGCTGGTGACCGTCATCGCCCTTTCCTATGCCAATCTTCTGGAAGGATCGGTGCTGACGGAGACCGTGTTCTCCTGGCCGGGTCTCGGGCTCTACATCACCAATTCCCTGCAGAACGCCGACATGAACGCGGTTCTGGGCGGCACCATCATCATCGGCGCCACCTTCATCGGCCTGAACCTTCTCTCCGATCTGCTCTACCGGACCCTTGACCCGAGGACCCGCGCGCGATGACCGATCTCGCCCTTTCCCGCACCGCAAGCCTTCGGGACTGGCTGCTCTCGGACCGGCCGCAATCCCGGGCGCAGGCCCGCCTCGGCCGGGCCTACATGACCTGGCTGCGCTTTGCCGCCAACCGGCTGGCCCTCGTCGGTCTGGTCATCCTCGTCGCCCTCGTGGCGGTGGCGGCGCTGGCCGGCGTCATCGCCCCCCATTCGCCCACCGCCGGCGATCTCGGCGGTGCCCGGCTGCTGCCGCCGCTCTCGCCGGGCTACCTGCTCGGCACCGACGATCAGGGCCGCGACATCCTCTCCCGCCTCATCTACGGCGCGCGCCTGACGCTGACCGTCGTCGTGCTGGTGGCGATCCTGACCGCTCCGGTCGGTCTCCTCATCGGCACGGTCGCCGGCTATGCCGGCGGCATCCTCGACGGCGTGCTGATGCGGGTGACGGACATCTTCCTCGCCTTCCCGAAGCTGGTGCTGGCGCTGGCGCTGGTGGCAGCTCTCGGGCCCGGCATCGAGAATGCGGTGATCGCCATCGCGCTCACCTCCTGGCCGCCCTATGCCCGCATGGCGCGCGCCGAGACCCTGGCGGTGCGCCATGCCGACTACATCTCCGCCGTGCAGCTGATGGGCGCCTCGCCGGCGCGCATCGTGTTCCACCATGTCATGCCGATGTGCCTGTCGTCGCTCATCGTCCGGGTGACGCTGGACATGGCCGGCATCATCCTGATTGCCGCCGGCCTCGGCTTCCTCGGTCTCGGCGCCCAGCCGCCGGCACCGGAATGGGGCGCGATGATCGCCTCCGGCCGCCGCTTCATCCTCGATCAATGGTGGGTGGCGACCATGCCCGGCATGGCCATCCTGATCGTCAGCCTCGGTTTCAACCTGGTCGGCGACGGCCTGCGCGATGCCCTAGATCCCCGGGAGAGCGGCCGATGACCCCTCTGCTTCAGGTGGAAGACCTGCGCGTCTCCTACGCCACCCGCACCGGCCTCGTGGAGGCGGTGCGCGGGGTGAGCTTCACCCTCGGCCGGGAGCGGCTCGGCATCGTCGGCGAATCCGGCTCCGGCAAGTCCCAGACCGGGCGCGCCATCATGGGGCTGACGCCGCCGCAGGCGCAGATCAGCGCGAAGACGCTGCGCTTCGGCGACATCGACCTCCTCACCGCCCCGCCGAAGCTGCGCCGTAATCTGCGCGGCGGGCGCATCGCCATGGTGCTGCAGGACCCGAAATATTCGCTGAACCCGGTGATGACCATCGGCCGGCAGATCGTCGAGACGCTCCGGACCCACGCGCGCGTCAGCCGGGCGGAGGCGCGGCAGCGGGCGCTGGAGATGCTCGCCGCCGTGCAGATCCGCGATCCCGAGCGGGTGTTCGATCTCCATCCGCACGAGGTCTCCGGCGGCATGGGCCAGCGCGTCATGATCGCCATGATGCTGGTCGCCAACCCGGAGCTGCTGATAGCCGACGAGCCGACCTCCGCTCTCGACGTGACGGTGCAGCTGGAAGTGCTCTCCATCCTCGACCGGCTGGTGGGGGAGCGCGGCATGGGGCTGATCTTCGTCTCCCATGATCTGCGTCTGGTTTCGTCCTTCTGCGACCGGGTTCTCGTCATGTATGCCGGCCGGGTGGTGGAGGAGATCGCGGCCTCCGATCTTTCCCGGGCGAAGCATCCCTACACCCGGGGCCTGCTCGACTGCGTGCCGACGCTCGGCACCCATCGGCATCCCCTGCCGGTCCTCGACCGCAAGCCGGAGTGGCGCCTGTGATGACCCCCGACACCGCCCCGGCACTCTCGATCCGCAGCCTCGACGTGACCTTCGGGCCGTTCCGGGCGCTTCAGGATGTCAGCCTCGACATCCGCACCGGCGAGGCCTTCGGGCTCGTCGGCGAATCCGGCTCCGGCAAGTCCACCCTGCTGCGTGCGGTGGCCGGCCTTGCGCCGACGACGGCCGGCAGCATCCGCATGGGCGCGGAAACCCTGAAGCCGGGAAAGCGCAGCCGCGCCTTCCATTCCCGGGTGCAGATGGTGTTCCAGGACCCGTTCGGCTCGCTCCACCCGCGCCAGACCATCGACCGGCAGCTGCTGGAGCCGCTGGCCATCCACGGCATCGGCGATGGCGAGCGGCGGATCCTCAAGGCCCTCGACGAGGTCGGCCTCGGCGCCGGCTTCCGCTTCCGCTATCCGCACCAGCTCTCCGGTGGCCAGCGCCAGCGGGTGGCGATCGCCCGGGCGCTGATCCTCGAACCCTCCATCCTGCTCCTCGACGAGCCGACCTCGGCGCTGGATGCCTCGGTTCAGGCCGAGGTGCTCAACCTGCTGGAACAGGTGCGGCGCGACCGCAAGCTCACCTTCGTCATGGTCACCCATGATCTCGGCGTGGTCACCCATATCTGCGAGCGGCTGGCGGTGATGCGCGGCGGGCAGGTGGTGGAGACCGTCACCAGCGCCGACCTGATCGCGGGGAAGGTGTCGGCCGGCTACACCCGGGATCTCATGCGGGCGAGCGAGGGGTTCCGGCGGCATTAGGTCGGGCTGCCGCCCGACACCCGCCCGGAGGCCCGAGGGCCTCCGGACCTCCCCCCTTTTTTGATGAAAAAGAAGGAGGGGCCGGGGACAGACGTCCCCGGATCACCCGTGCCGGCACTGGGTCGGCGGCAGGCCGAAGCGCGCCTTGAAGGCGGTGGCGAGGTGGGCGCAGTCGGCAAAGCCGGTCTCGTAGGCGATCGCCGTGATCGGCTGGCGGGTGTTCTCCACCAGCCAGCGGGCGTGCCGCAGCCGGGTTTCCAGAATGAACCGCTTCGGCGTCATGCCGATCTCTTCGCGGAACAGCCGGCCGAACTGGCGGCTCGACAATCCGATGCCCGCCGCCACCCCGTCCGGGGTGAGCTCCCGGCCACGGCTGCTCTCGATCATCACGACGGCGCGCTGGATGCGCGGATCGGCGACGTGGCGGAAATTTGAAACCCGGCCGCGATCGAAGCTGCCCGTTACCGGCTGGTCGGCCAGCGACAGCTGATGCACCACCTTGGCCGCCCGGTCGGCGCCGCAGTGGGTGCGGATGAGATCCGTCATCAGGCTGAGGATCGAGACGCCGCCGGGCACGGTGATGCGGTTCCCATCCGCCAGGAAGTCATCCCGGGTCGACAGCCGCAGCGACGGGAAGCGGGCGCGGAAATCCTCCCGGTGGAACGGGTGGACGGCGACGGTGTGCCCGGCCAGCAGCCCTTCCTCCGCCAGCACGAAGGCCCCCGTGCAGAGGCCGATGACCGGCCTGCCGGCCGCCGCCGCCACCCGCAGATAATCCCGGTGCCGGTGGGGCGCGGCGCGCAGTTTCGGCAGAAGTCCGCCGATCACCACGAGATAATCGAACTCCTCCGGGTTCACATAGGGCGTGTCGGGCGGAACCGTCAGGCCGCAGCTGGCCGTGACCGGCTGGTCGGCGGCGCCGATCACCGCCCAGCGGCAATGCACCGGCCGGGAATTGTCGCCGAAATCGGCGGCATGGCGCAGCGCCTCGACGATGCCGGTGAGCGACATCAGCGGAAAGTCCGGCCACAGGAGGATGCCGACGGAGAGTTCCGGCCGCCGCTCCCGCCCGCCGGGCAGGCGGCGCGCCCACAGCGCATCCAGCCAGGCCACATAGTCGGCACCGGCCACGCTGCCGTCGTTCGCTCCCCCGCAATCCGATTCCTCGTCCGGCATCAAAACCTCCAAGGAAATGTCCGAAATCTGAAATCGCCTCCCGGCCCGACGGCCGATGATCGTCCTGCACGTGATCCGCGTGCAATCGACATGCCATGGCGGAGTTTCAAAAGCCGCCGGCATCGCGGACGGAAGGGGCGGACGCCATGAACAGCAACGGTCTGGACGCCATCGGAATCGGCGAACGGATCCGCGACGGGCAGATGACGAGCCTTGAGGCCGTCCGGCAAAGCCTTGCCGCCATCGACCGGCTCGACGGGAAACTCCACGCTTTCGTGCTGCGGCTGGACGAGCGGGCGCTCGCGATCGCCGCCGGGCGGGATGCGGAGCGGGCGGCCGGCCATCTGCGCGGACCGCTGCACGGCGTGCCGGTGGCGGTGAAGGATCTGTTCGACATCGCGGGCGTGCGCACGGGATCCGGCTCGCGCGCCTTTCCCGACCACCGGGCCGAAGCCTCGGCGACCGCCGTCCGCCGGCTGGAGGACGCCGGCGCCGTGATCGTCGGCAAGACCCACACGGTGGAATTCGCCTTCGGCGGCTGGGGCACCAATCCGGTGCTTGGCGCACCGTGGAACCCCCATGATCTCCGGGTGCACCGGGCGCCGGGTGGCTCCTCCAGCGGTTCGGCGGTGGCGGTGGCCGCCGGCATGGTGCCGCTGGCGCTCGGCACCGACACCGGCGGATCCGTGCGCATTCCTGCGGCTTTCTGCGGCCTGTTCGCCCACAAGTCGAGCCCGGGACTGATCGGCCGCGGGGGCCTGCGTTTTCTCTCGCCCACTCATGACAGCATCGGCGCGTTTGCAACCAGCATGCGCGACGTTCAGGCGGCAGTCTCCCTCCTTGCCGGGCCGGATGCCGATGATCCGGCCAGCCTCACCGGTCCGGTTCTGCGCTCCGCGGAAGCGGGCGGTCCCCTGCGTCTGGCCACCCTGGACGATCCCGCCCTCGCGCTGATGGACGCCGAAGTCGCCGACCGGTTCGGGGACGCTCTGGCCCGGCTGTCGCGCTGGCATGGTCCGGTGCCGCGGCTGCGCCTGCCGGGAACGCTGGCGACCCTGTGCGAGACGGCGGGGCGGCTGATGTCGGCGGAAAGCTATCGCAGCCTTGCCGCCATCACCGAAGATCCCGCGACCGACGTGGCGCCGGAGATCCGCGCCCGCATCAATCTCGGCCGGGAAATTTCCGAGGCCGACGTCGCCGCGCTGCACGCCCTGAAGGCGGCCTGGAAGGCGGAGTTTGCCGAGCGCTTTGCCCATTTCGATGTGCTGGTGATGCCGGGGGCCGCGATCCTGCCGCCGCCGATTGCCGAAATCGACCAGACGAACATGATCCTGAGTGTTTTCGGCCGGTTCGTGAACATGCTGGACCTGTGCGCGGCCTCGGTTCCGATCGGTCTCTCCCGCAAGGGACTGCCGATCGGGTTGCAACTGATCGGTCGCAGTGGCGAGGATGGCCGGGTGCTGGCGCTGGCGGAGGATATGGCCCGGTCCGGCCTTGCCACGTTCACGCCGGCGCGGCTGCCCGAGGAGGTGCGCGCATGAGCGGGAAGAGGATCGCCATCATCGGCTCCGGCGTCATCGGGGTCAGCACCGCCTGGATGCTCGCCCGGCGCGGCCATCGCGTCACCCTGATCGACCGCCGCGCGGCACCCGGCCGGGGGACGAGCGCCGGCAATGCCGCCCAGCTGTCCTATGCCTATGGCGATGCCATGGCGTCGCCGTCGCTGCTCGCCCATCTGCCGGCGATCGTCGCCGGCCGCGATCCCGCGTTCCGGGTATCGTGGAGCCTGGACCCGCATTTCCTCCTGTGGGGCACGCGCTTCCTCCTCAACGCGGGCGCCGGGCGCTGGTGGCAGAACACGACGGCGATCCTCGACCTCGCCGAACTCTCCCGGACGGAGCTGGCCACCCTTGCCGCGGAGGTCGACCTGTCCTTTTCCTTCCGGATTGCCGGCAAGCTGCATCTCTATGCCGATGCCGCCAGTCTCGACGCGGCGCGCCCGAACGTCGCGCGCAAGACCGCCCGCGGTCTTGTTCAGGAGATACTGGATCCCGAGGCGGCCCGAGCGGTGGAGCCGGCACTCGCCTCTTATCAGGGGGCCCTGGCAGGCGCGATCCACACCCCCGACGACGCCGTCGGTGATGCCGCCGCCTTCTGCCGGGAGCTGGGTGCCCAACTGGTCCGCGGATACGGCGTGCACACTCTGTTCGATCATGCCGTGACCGGTCTCGCACTCCGGAACGGACGACTGGCGGCCCTGCGCTTCCGGGATCGGGATGACCTTGCCGTGGATGCGGCGGTGCTTGCGGCGGGGCCGGAGGCGGTGGCACTCGCCCGCCATGTGCCGGAAGCGCAGGCGATCTGGCCGGTGCGGGGCTATTCGCTCACCTGTCCGGCGCCGGACGGCGCCCTGTCGGTCAGCCTCACCGATGTCGCGCGCAAGCTGGCCTTTGCCCGCATCGGCGACCAGATCCGGGTGGCCGGCCTTGCCGACATCGCGCCGCGGGGCGGCAGTTTTGATGCCGCCCGCTGCCGGGCGCTGGAGCAGGCGGCGGACGCGGTCTTTCCGGGGCTGTTCACGGACATTCCGGAAAGTGGCCGCTGGTCGGGCGAGCGGCCGATGACGCCCTCCTCGCGGCCGATCATCGGCCCCTCCCGGCGGGTGCCGGGATTGTGGCTGAACATCGGCCACGGGATGCTCGGCTGGACGCTGGCCCTGGGATCCGCCCGGCGCCTTTCCGACAGGATGGACAGCTGATCGCAGAGCGTCCTCGTCGAGGATTTCTAGTATAATATCAGGCGCACGAAGTGCTGACCGCACCGTGCGCCGGGTATCAGATCCGGAGTCACAAGGGAGATGGTGATTTCCGCCACGCGGTGATTCTGTGGTGACTCCCTGTGAGGGAGGACGATCAGAATTCACGCCAGAGGCTTGAAAGGAATGGTGGGCGATACTGGGATCGAACCAGTGACCCCTACCGTGTCAAGGTAGTGCTCTTCCGCTGAGCTAACCGCCCATTCCGCTGGCGCCGGGCCGTGCCGTCCGCCGTGGCCGAGCTTATAGCGGGGTC
>JBBSSF010000069.1:0-10892 GCA_038242345.1 Hyphomicrobiales bacterium | reverse complement strand
TCGGGCTCGCCATCGCCCGCGCGATGGCCGCCCAGGGCGCCAATGTCATGATTAACGGCTTCGGCGATGCCGCGGCCATCGAGAAGGAGCGGGCGTCCATCGAGTCCGAGTTCGGCGTGACCGCGCTCTATTCGGCGGCCGACATGTCCAAGGGCGACGAGATCGCTGCCATGATCGTCGAGGCCGAGACCAAGTTCGGCAGCGTCGACGTGCTGGTGAACAATGCCGGCATCCAGTTCGTCTCGCCGGTGGAAGAGTTCCCGGTCGAGAAGTGGGACCTCATCATCGCCATCAACATGTCGGCGGCGTTCCACTCCATCCGCGCGGCGCTGCCGGGCATGAAGAAGCGCAAGTGGGGCCGCATCATCAACACGGCCTCCGCCCACGCCCTCGTCGCCTCGCCGTTCAAGTCCGCCTATGTGACGGCCAAGCACGGCATCGCCGGCCTGACGAAGACGGTGGCGCTGGAATCGGCCACCTTCGGCATCACCTGCAACGCCATCTGCCCGGGCTATGTCTGGACGCCGCTGGTGGAAAAGCAGATCCCGGATACCGCCAAGGCCCGCGGCATCTCCGAGGAGGCGGTGAAGCGCGACGTCATCCTCGCCGCCCAGCCCACCAAGGAGTTCGTGACCGTCGAGCAGGTGGCCGGCCTTGCCGTGTTCCTGACCACCGACTCCGCCGCCTCCATTACCGGCGCCATGCTGCCGATCGATGGCGGCTGGACCGCCGCCTGAGCGCGGGCCGGCCTCTCGTCTCATACCAAAGATCCTTGAAAAGGACTCTTTGGTATTCCGATGCGAATTTCTCATGCCATTGGAGCATATGAGAAATTCGCTGCGTCTTCAGACGCACGGTGCGGTCAGCACTTCGTGCGTCTGGTATCATAAGCCGGGGTGCGACGTGCGGACCGCACCCGCGCCCCGGATAGGCAGCGGCTTTCTCATGGGCCCCGGGGCACATGGGGAAAATCCGCCCCGGACGACCGGAGAATCCCTTTCGGGGGCCTCCGGTCCCGACTTTTCGGGCCGGCCCCGTGCCGGCCCGATGGCGTTTGCGTGATGTCCGCCGCCTCTCTCTGGCCACAGGGCGCGGGCAGGCTTAGTCTTCTCCGATCCGCTCCGCTTTGCCGAGGAGTCTCCCGGTTTGACGACGCCGACCGCGCCCGGCCCCGATCCGATCGACCGCCGCATCAACCGGGCGCTGGCCCGGGCCCGGCGCGCCCTGCTGCTCGAACGGATCTGGCCGCCGCTGATGGCGATGGCCGGTGTGGTGGCCCTGTTCGTCGCCGTCTCCTGGCTGGGCCTGTGGCTGATCGTGCCCGACTGGGCGCGCCTGATCCTTCTCACCCTGTTCGGCATCGCGCTTCTGGTGCCGCTGGTGCCCATCGCCCGCACGCGCCTGCCCGGCGCCGCCGAGGCGCTCGCCCGGGTGGAGCAGGAAACCGGCGGCGCCCATCATCCCGTCACCGGCTATCGGGACAGCCTTGCCTCAGGCCGGGCCGATCCTGTGGCCCGGGCCCTGTGGGCGGTGCACCGCCAGCGGCTGGCCGAGGGTCTCGACCGGGTGGTCGCCGGCCTGCCGAAGCCGGAGATCTGGCGCCGGGATCCCTATGCCCTGCGCACCCTCGTCGGCCTTCTCCTCGTCATCGGCTTCGGGGTGGCAAGCGGCGATCATCTCCAGCGTCTGAAATCCGCCTTCCGCGGCGCGGCCGTGACGCCCGGGCCGGGCCTGCGCATCGATGCCTGGGTCACCCCGCCGGCCTATACCGGCCGCACGCCGATCTTCCTCACCGGCGACCTCTCGGCCGGAAACACGTCCGGCAGCGGCCAGCCGCTCCATCAGGTGCCGGAAGGCTCGGAAGTGATCGTGCGCGTGCAGGGCCGCGCCGTGCCGGTGGCCATCCGGCGCGATGGCGACGACTTCGAGCCGGTGCCCGACAGGCCGGTCCCCGGCGAGATCCGGCCGCCGGGCGGCGGCGCGGCCATTCCGGCCCGGGAATATCGCACCGCCCTCGACCGCGGCGCGACCGTCGCCCTCGGCGATCCCCGTGATCCGCTCGCCCTCTGGCACTTTTCCGTGGATCCGGACCGGGCGCCGCAGATCCGCTTCCTCGACACGCCGAAGGCGACGAGCGCCGGCGCGCTGGAACTCACCTACGCCATCGACGACGATTATGGCGCCGTCTCCGGCGCGGCGGAGATCACCCAGCCGAAGCCGGTATCCGGCGTGCTGCCGCGGCCGCTGATCCCGGCCCCCGAGGTACCGCTGTCGCTGCCCGCCGGCCGCGGCCCGCGCCCCGATGGCGAGCGCACCACCCGCGATCTCACCGCCCATCCCTGGGCCGGGGCGCCGGTGGCGATCACCCTCGTGGTGAAGGATCAGGCCGGACAGGAGGGCCGCAGCGCCACCGTGGAGACCACCCTGCCGGCCCGGCGCTTCATGAAGCCGGTGGCCCGGGCACTGGTGGAACAGCGCCGCGATCTGGCCATGGATGCCGACGCCCAGATCCGGGTGCTGACCGCCCTCGACGCCATCCAGCTGGCCATGGAGGGCATGGATGGCAGCGCCGGCGGCTATCTCGGCGTGCACGATGTCTATCGCCGGCTGGCAGCGGCGCGCACCGATGCCGAGCTGACGCCCCTGGTCGATGCCCTCTGGGACCTCGCCCTGATGATCGAGGATGGCGACCTCTCGGAGGCCGCGCGCGCCCTGCGCGATGCCCAGGAGGCGCTGCGCCGGGCGCTGGAGAATGGTGCCCCGCCGGAGGAGATCGCCCGCCTCACCGAGACCCTGCGCGAGGCCATGAACCGCTATCTCCAGGAGATGATGCAGCAGGCGGCCCGCAATCCCGACGGGCCGCAGCCGATGGATCCGGCCACCCGGATGCTGACCCAGAATGATCTGGACGCCATGCTGAAGCGGATCGAGGAACTGGCCCGCTCCGGGTCCCGGGAGGCGGCCCAGGAGATGCTGTCCCAGCTTCAGCGCATGCTGGAAAATCTTCAGGCCGGACGCAGCCAGCAGAGCCCCGGCCAGAGCGAGATGAGCAAGGCCCTGGACGATCTCGGCCGCATGATCCAGCAGCAGCAGAAGCTGATGGACGACACCTTCCGCGCCGACCGGCAGCGCCAGAATGGCCAGCGCCCCGGTGGCGAGAGCAGCCAGCCCGGCGCCAGCGGTCAGGACCAGCCCATGACCCCGGACGAGATGGCCGAGGCCCTGCGCCAGCTTCAGGAAGGCCAGGGCGATCTCGCCCGCAAGCTCCAGCAGCTGCTGAAGCGGCTGGAACAGGCCGGCGCCGATCCGGGCAGCGAACTCGGCGAGGCCGGCGACGCCATGGGACAGGCCGGCGAGGCCCTCGGCCGCGGCCAGCCCGGCGATGCGGTGGGCGCCCAGGGCCAGGCACTGGACCGGCTGCGCAAGGGCGCCGAGCAGCTCGCCCGCGAGCAGAATGGCGAGGGCGAGGCCGGCGACGGCCCCGGCCAGCCCGGTGCGAGCCGCGCCACCGATCCCCTCGGCCGGCCGCAGAATGCCGACAACACCGACAACACCACCGTGCGCGGCGTGCCCGACGAGTTCGACCTGCAACGCGCCCGCCGGGTGTTCGAGGAGCTGCGCAAGCGCCTCGGCGAGCAGGAACGCCCGCGCCAGGAACGGGACTATCTGGAACGCCTGCTGCCGAACGACTGAGCCTTCCCCGAAGGCCGGCGGCCAGAGCATTTTCAAGCGAAGTGGCTACCGGTTCGCGTGAAGAAAATGCGCACGACGTGCTGACCGCGCCGCGCGCCTGAAGATCAGCAGATTTTCCATATGCCCCAATGGCATGGAAAATCTGCACCGGAATACCAAAGTGTCCTCTTCGAGGATCTTTGGTATAAGGGGCGCCCCGGGTTTTCCCGTGCTCCGTCCAGGATATCTGTCGACCCGATGGCGGCATCGGACAGGCTTTCGAGAAGCCCGGGCACCGGAACGGCCCGCCGCGCCGGCCCCGCTTTCGCCCCGGATGGATGCCCCGTCGGCGGTGGACAGGCTCGCCGGTGGACCGTCTGCGGGCGCCCGTCACCGGCGCCTGAAGGCCGCATTCCTGTGGCAACCCGGAAAAATCGCCCGCCAGACCGGTTGCCGCAGCTGGAGGGAGCCACTATCTACGGCCCGAGGCATCGTTTTCCGTGTCATGCGCGATTCTTTTTGACGCCGCTCCGCCAGTTCGGGGCGTCCTGCGGGTGGTGGCCCTGTCTGCCGGCCGGTGCGAGCCCCTTCCCGTCGCCTGAGCTTCTCCGGAGCGCCCGCAATGCCCCATGACACGCCCCTGATCTCGATGCTCGTGATCGGTCTGGGGCTGGCCTTCGTGTTCGGCGCCGTGACCCACCGGCTGAAGATCTCGCCGCTGGTCGGCTATCTGCTGGCGGGTGTCGTCGTCGGGCCGTTCACGCCGGGGTTCATCGCCAACCAGACGATCGCCAACGAACTCGCAGAGATCGGCGTCATCCTGCTGATGTTCGGCGTCGGGCTGCATTTTTCGCCGAAGGACCTCCTGTCGGTCCGCTCCATCGCCATTCCCGGCGCGATCGTGCAGATCGTCATCGCCACGCTGATGGGCGGCTCGCTCGCCTGGGCGCTGGACTGGCCGCTGCCGGCGGGTCTGGTGTTCGGCCTCGCCCTCTCGGTCGCCTCCACGGTGGTGCTGCTGCGCGCGCTCCAGGAACGGCGGCTCGTCGAGACAGAACGCGGCAAGATCGCCGTCGGCTGGCTGGTGGTCGAAGACCTCGCCATGGTGCTGGTGCTGGTGCTGCTGCCGGCGCTCGCCCGCATGGTGAATGGCGGCGCCGACACCGGCGAGGCGGTCGATCCGCTGGCGGTCAAGCTCGGGCTCGGGCTGCCGGGCGTGCTGGCGCTGACGCTGGCGAAGGTCGCCACCTTCATCGCCTTCATGCTGATCGTCGGCCGGCGGGTGATCCCGTGGGTGCTGCATCTCATCGCCCATTCCGGCTCGCGCGAACTGTTCCGGCTCGGGGTGCTCGCCATTGCGCTGGGCGTCGCCTATGGCGCCTCCAAGCTGTTCGGCGTGTCCTTC
The DNA here is from genome assembly GCA_038242345.1 of Hyphomicrobiales bacterium. GTDB lineage: Bacteria > Pseudomonadota > Alphaproteobacteria > Rhizobiales > Segnochrobactraceae > JBBSSF01. The sequence continues at coordinate 5,815 of JBBSSF010000069.1, read as the reverse complement.
GCCCTCGGCGCCTTCTTTGCCGGCATGGTGCTGGCGGAATCCGAACTCAGCCATCAGGCGGCGCGGGAATCCCTGCCGCTGCGCGATGCCTTCGCGGTGCTGTTCTTCGTCTCCGTCGGCATGCTGTTCGACCCGCGCATTCTGATCGAGAATCCGGGACCGGTGATCGCCACCGTGCTCATCATCCTGTTCGGCAAGTCGATCGCGGCCTACATCATCGTCCGCCTGTTCGGCCACCCGATCATCACTTCACTGACGATCGCGGCAAGTCTTGCCCAGATCGGCGAATTCTCCTTCATCCTGGCCGATCTCGGCATCCGCCTGCATCTGCTGCCCGAGGAAGGGCGCGACCTCATCCTCGCCGGCGCGATCCTGTCGATCCTCGTCAACCCGATGGTGTTCCTGCTGATCGACCGGCTGAAGCCGCGGCTGGAGGCGGTGGCGCAGAAGCTGCATCCCCATGCCGACGATCCCGCGGCAGCCGCCCCCGGGGATCCGCCCGCTCCGCCTGCGCCCGAGCCGGAGGCGACCGCCGTGCGCCACATCGCCGAGGAGGCGCCGGCCGCCCTGCCCCCGCCGCCCCACCGCAAGAACCACACCATCCTCGTCGGCCATGGCACCGTCGGCGCCCAGGTCGCCCGCGAGCTGACCGAGCGCAACATCCCGTTCGTGGTGATCGAGGATCAGGACGTGGTGTCCAACGCGCTGAAGAAGACCGCCATCGACTTCATCACCGGCAATGCCGCCGACCCGGCGGTGCTGGCGACCGCCGATCTCTCCACCGCCCGCCGGCTGGTGGTGGCCATTCCCGACGTGTTCGAGACCGGGCAGGTGGTGGAACAGGCGCGCAAGGTGAACCCGGCCATCGAGATCCTCGCCCGCTCCGACTTCGATGCCGGCGCGGAACATCTGAGCGATCTCGGCGCGGATGTGGTGATCCGCGGACAGGCGGAAGTCGCCCGCGGCCTCGTCGACCTCATCACCGGCGTGCGGCCGGTGCACCGGCGCGGCACCCCGCCGGCACGCAAGTCGGACATGGAACTGTCCTGAGCCGCCCTGCCAAGCCTCATACCAGGCGCACGAAGTGCTGACCGCACCATGCGCCTGAAGGACAGCGGATTTCTCATATGCGCCAATGGCATGAAAAATCCGCATCGGAATACCAAAGAGTCCTTTTCAAGGATCTTTGGTATCAGTCGAACGGGATCACCCGGCAGGGATCGCCGGCGCGGGCGGCGGGCGCCGCGACCTCGCGCACCAAAAGCGCATCCGCCCGGGCCAGCACCGAGAGCAGCGACGAATCCTGCCGTGTCAGCGGCGTCGCCACCAGCCGGTCGGCATCATCGCGGGAGAGGGTCGCGCGCAGATAGTCGCGCCGGCTGTCATTGGCGGCGATCTCGCCCCCGAGAACTGCCGCCCGGTCGGCCACCGGCGCCTTCGGCCCGCCGGCCAGCGCCCGCACCAGCGGCGTGAGGAACAAGAGGCCCGTCACCAGGCTCGACACCGGATTGCCCGGCAGCCCGAGCACGCGGGTGTCGCCGATCCGGCCGAACATCAGCGGCTTGCCCGGCCGCATGGCGATCTTCCAGAAGCCGAGGGCGCAGCCCTCCGCCTCCAGCACCGGCTTCACCAGATCATGATCGCCCACCGACGCCCCGCCGAGGGTGACGATGACATCCGCCCCCGCGGCCCTGGCATGGCGGATGCGCTCCGCGATCGCCGCCCGGTCATCCCGGGCAATCCCGAGATCGAGCGCCACGCCGCCCGCGCGCTCGACCAGGGCGGCAATGCCGACATGATTGGAGGCCACGATCTGGTTCGGCCCGACCGGACTGCCCGGCGGCACCAGCTCGTCGCCGGTGGCCAGGATCGCCACCACCGGCCGGCGCACCACCGGCAGCGTGCCATGGGTCATGGCCGCAGCCAGCGACAGGGCGCGGAAATCGAGCCGCGTGCCGGCGGTCAGCTCCACCGAGCCGGCGGTGAAGTCCACCCCGGCCCGGCGGATATGGCGGCCGGCCTCCACAGAAAAGAGCGCCCGCACCCGGCCCGGCCCGGCAGGCTCGGTGTTTTCCTGGATCAGGATGGCATCGGCGCCGTCTGGAACCGGCGCGCCGGTGAAGATGCGCACCGCCTCCCCGGGTCCGACCGTCCCGGCATGGGCCCCGCCGGCCGGCGCCGCCCCGATCACCGTCAGCTCCGCCGGCAGGCAGGCGAGATCGGCAGCACGCACGGCATAGCCATCCATGGCCGAGGCGGCAAAGGGCGGCTGGGTGCGGGTAGCGGCCAGATCGGCCGCCAGCACGCGGCCATGGGCCGCCTCCAGCGCCACCTGCTCCACGGGCCCCGGCGCGGCATCGGCCAGGATCAGCGCGACCGCCTCATCCACCGGCAACAGGCTCATGGGCGGTCTCCTCTCGAAGGGAAGCGGGGAAGGATCAGCTCTCCCGGCGCCAGTCGCCGGAGCGGCCGCCGGACTTCTCGACGAGGCGGATGGCGTCGATCACCATGCCCCGGTCCAGCGCCTTGGCCATGTCGTAGATGGTGAGGCAGGCGACCGAAACGGCGGTCAGCGCCTCCATCTCTACCCCCGTGCGCCCGGTCACCTTGACCCGGGCGGCGACCCGCAGCCCCGGCAGGTCGGGATCGGCGTCGATGTCGACGCTGACACCGGAAATCGGCAGGGGATGGCAGAGCGGGATCAGCTCATGGGTGCGCTTGGCGGCCATGATGCCGGCGATGCGGGCGGTGGCGATCACGTCGCCCTTGGCGGCATTGCCGGAGAGAATCGCGGCCAGCGTCCCGGCCGCCATGGTGACGCAGCCCTCGGCCAGCGCCACCCGGGCGGTCACGTCCTTGGTGCCGACATCGACCATGCGCGCGGCACCGGTCGCATCGAGATGGGTGAGACCTGACGAGCCCGACATCTGCCCTCTCCCTGCCGGCGGAAATGCGCTCCGACCAGGCGCACGGCACGGACCGCACCATGAGCCTGAAGATCAGCATCGGAATGCCAAAGAGTCCTCTTCGAGGATCCCTGGTATCACTCGGCCGCTGCGGCGGAGGCCGGGGCGAGCAGCGCGCGGGTGGCCCCGGCCACATCGGCCTGCCGCATCAGCGCCTCGCCGACCAGATAGCTGTGAACGCCGACAGCCCGGAGCCGGGCGATGTCGGCCGGCGTGAAGATGCCGGATTCGCCCACCATCAGCCGGTCCCCCGGCACCCGCGGCGCCAGCCGCTCGGTGACGGCGAGGTCGGTGACGAAGGTGCGCAGGTCCCGGTTGTTGATGCCGATGAGGCGCGAGGGCAGCGCCAGCGCGCGGTCCAGCTCGGCCTCGTCATGCACCTCGATCAGGGCATTCATGCCGAGATAGGCGGCGGTTTCCACCAGATCCCGGGCCAGCGCATCATCGACCGAGGCCATGATGACGAGGATGCAGTCCGCCCCCCAGGCCCGCGCCTGATAGACCTGATAGACGTCGTGCATGAAATCCTTGCGCAGCGCCGGCAGGGACACCGCTGCCCGCGCCTCGGTCAGGAATTCCGGCGCGCCCTGGAAGGACGGGCCATCAGTCAGCACCGACAGGCAGGCCGCGCCGCCCTCCTCATAGGCGCGCGCGAAGCCCGGCGGATCGAAATCCGGCCGGATCAGCCCCTTGGACGGGCTCGCCTTCTTGATCTCGGCGATCAGCGCCGGCAGGCCGGCGGCAAGTTTCGCATCCAGCGCGGCGGCAAAGCCGCGCACCGGCGGGGCGGCCTCGGCCAGCTCCTTCAGGGCGGCAAGCGGCAGCGCCGCCTTGGCCGCAGCGATCTCCTGCAGCTTGTAGGCTTCGATCTGGCGCAGGATATCGGCCATGGCGGCGCCCTCCCGTCAGGCGTTGGCGGTGTTGGAAACGGTGATGAGACGGGCAAGCCGCGCCTTCGCCGCCCCGGAATCGATGGACTCGCGGGCGATCGCCACGCCTTCGGTCAGGGTTTCCGCCTTGCCGGCCACCAGCAGGGTGGCAGCGGAATTGATGAGCACGATCTCGCGATAGGCGCCCGGCGCGCCATCCAGCACCGCCTTCAGCGCCTCGGCATTGACCGTCGCGTCCCCGCCCTTGAGATCGGCCGGCTCCCAGCGCGACAGGCCCGCCTGCTCCGGCGTGATCTCGAAGGTGCGCACCTGACCGTCCTTGAGATCGGCCACATGGGTCGGCCCGGTGACGGTGATCTCGTCGAGACCATCCGAGCCGGAGACCACCCACGCCCGTTCCGACCCGAGGGCGCCCAGCACCCGGGCGAGCGGCTCGATGAGGGCGAGGGAATAGACGCCGACCATCTGCCGGCGCACGCCGGCCGGATTGGAGAGCGGCCCGATGACATTGAAGATGGTGCGCGTGCCCAGATCCACCCGCACCGGCCCGACAAAGCGCATGGCCGAATGATGGGCGGGGGCGAACATGAAGCCGATGCCGGCGTCCGTGATGCAGCGGGCGATGGCATCCGGCGACAGCTCGATGTTGACGCCGAGCGCCTTCAGCACATCGGCCGCGCCGGACCGCGACGACAGCGCGCGGTTGCCATGCTTGGCCACCGGCACGCCGGCGCCCGCCACCACGAAGCCCGAGCAGGTGGAGACATTGTAGGAGCCCGACCCGTCGCCACCGGTGCCGACCACATCGACGGCATCGTCCGGTGCGACGACGCGCAGCATCTTCGCGCGCATGACGGAAACGGCACCGGCAATCTCGTCGATGGTCTCGCCGCGCACGCGGAGCGCCATCAGGAAGCCGCCGATCTGGGCCGGCGTCGCCTCGCCCGACATCATGATGTCGAAGGCGGTCTCCGACTGGGCCCGGGTGAGCGGCCGGCCCGCCGCCACCGTCGCGATCAGCGCCTTGAAATCCGACATGGCTGCGTCCGCACCCTCTCTGTCTCGGGGGCAGGATTCTCCCCCGGTTGTTCTCCGGCCGGGCCGGATGTCCCGCAAGACACCGGCCCGGATCCTGGGGGCAGGCTTTACGCCCGCAGGCGCCGGCGGCGCAAGTCCCCGCACGGCGCCCCTTACTGCCGCGGCCCCGACACGACGGCCGACACCAGATCCTGGTTGACGGTGACGCCGAGGGTGGTCTGGAGATCGGACAGGAAGGCGATGGTCAGCGTGTTGCCGATGCCCTGGGACAGCAGGTCGTGGATGCGCTTGCCATCGTCGGTCTCGGCAAACCAAGCCGGGTCGGTGACATCGGTGACCTCGAGGATCACCCGCCGGCCGTCCGCCCCTTCCGCATCGGCCACGGTGCCGACAGGACCGGAAAAGGCCGTCTGCACGGCATCATCCGGCAGCGACGGGTTCGGCGCGCCACGGCGCAGGCCGGTGAGGGTCTCGACCTCGGCGGCGAAGGACCCGGCCACCGCCTCGAAGGCCTCGCCGCCACGGATGCGCGTCACCGCCTCGGCAGCGATGCGGCCGAGCTCGGCCTGGGTCTTCTCCGCCTTCCACGCGGCCAGCACCGCATCGCGCACGTCGGCGAGCGGCCGGTCGGCCGGCGGGGTGACGCCGGTCACCTCATAGAAGACGAGGCTGCCATCCGGAAGGCGCACCGGGGCGTTGTCGGCATCCTCCTCGCTCTGGAACAGGGCGCCGAGCAGGGCCTCGCCACCGGGCACCGGGGCGGCCGAGCCGTCCTGCGCCCGGCCGGTGCGGTCGACGGAGGCGATGGTGACGAGGGGCAGGTTCAGCCGGGTGGACAGCTCCGCCAGGCTCTCGCCGCCGGCCCGCGCGTCCTCGATCTCGTCGCTGAGCTTCCGGAGGCTCCCGCGCGCCCGGTCGGTG
>JBBSSF010000068.1:0-10893 GCA_038242345.1 Hyphomicrobiales bacterium | reverse complement strand
GGTCTCGAGCTACGAGACCTTCGAGGGTGACATCGAAGACTGGAGCTTTGCATGAACGCGATGGTAGGCGGAGACGAGGAACAGCTTGCGATCAACGTGATTGCCAAGCTGGCGGACCTTGAAAAGCAGATGGCGAAGGCGAACGGGATCACCGCCCGGGCCTTCCGCGAGATGACGCTGACCACGAAGAAGGCGACGCGCCAGATGGAGGATGACGCGGCGCGCTCGGCCACCCGGATCAACCAGGCCTATGCCAGCGTCGGCACGAAGATCGGCGGCGTCGGCAAGGCGTTCGCGGCCGGCGGCATTGGCGGGCTGGTGGGGGCCGGCGTCGGGGCCACGCTGGTGGGGCTCGCCATGCAGGCGAAGGAAGCGGCCTCCTCCATTGCCGAGATCGGCACATCCGCCACCATGGCCGGCGTCTCCTTCAAGGTGTTTCAGGAGCTTTCCTACGTCGCCGAACAGGCCCGCATCCCCGTGGATGCTTTGACCGACGGCCTCAAGGAAATGTCCTTGCGGGCGGACGAGTTCGCGGCGACCGGGGCCGGCAGTGCAGCCGAAGCCTTCCAGCGCCTTGGCATGTCGCGGGAGGAAGTGAAGGCGCGGCTCAAGGACCCGGCAGCCCTGTTCGTCGTGCTCATCGAGCGCACCCGCCAGCTTGGCGATACGGCGGCGGGGGTGCGCATCTTCGACGAACTGTTCGGTGGTGAGGGCGGCGAACGCATGGTCGCGCTCCTGAAGCAGGGGGCGGCCGGCATCCGCGAACAGATCCGGGCGGCGAACGAGCTCGGGGTGGTGCTGGACGACGACGTGATCGTGCGCTCTCAGGAGATTGAGGCACAGTTCGCCCGGATCGCCCGGGTGGTTGAAATCAATCTGAAGGGCGCCATCGTCGGATCAACCCTTGCGCTCGAGGATTTCTTCGACCGCTTCAACGACCGGGCGGACCAGAACGCCCGCAACCAGAAGCGCCGGATCGAGGAGCTTCAGTCGGCACAGGCCCGGCTCCGGGCCGAGATCGAACAGGCCCGGGATGCGGCAGCCGCGAACCCCGGCAACAGCTTCCTGGCCGGCGAGGTGGCGCGGCTCGAGGCCCGGCTCGCCGACCTGGCGAAACAGGAGGCCGAGGCACAGGCGGCCCTCGACCGGCTGACCGGGGCGGCGAAGCAGGCGGCCCCGCCGGTGTCGACCCTCGGCTCGGCCATCAGCGGCGCCGGGGCGAGCGCGGCGAAAGCCGGGATGCAGTTCGCCAGCTTCGCCGACGGCATCCGGGCGCTCTCGAAGGAGATCCCCGAGCTTGCCGCGAAGATGGAGGACCTGGACGCCCGAACGAAGATTGATGAGACCTATCGGGCCACCGTCGCCAAGGCCGGCAGCTATCAGGAGATCACGGAAGCGAAGCGTCTGCGGGACGAGGCCATCAAGGCCCTCGACGCCAGGCCGGCCCGGGAGGCGGCCTCCGGCGGCATCCTCGACCTCATCGGCTATGTCGAGGGCACCGACAAGGGGCGCAAGTACAACGAGACTCTGGGATACGGGAAGTTCACCGGCGGGCCGGTCAATCTCACGGGGATGACCCTCGACGAGATCGACGCGCTTCAGGGGAAGATGCTGGCGCACCCGGAGAACACGTTCAATTCCTCTGCCGTCGGCCGCTACCAGATCACCCGTACGACGCTGCGGGGCCTGCGGGATCAGCTTGGCCTGAAGGGCGACGACTACTACACGCCCGAACTTCAGGACCGGCTTGCCCAGGAGCTTCTCCGGCGGCGGGGGCCGGATCCGGCGGCGCTCCGCAACGAATGGGAGGGGCTGCGGCGGGTCGACGATGACACCATCATGGGGGCGCTCAACGGCACGACCCTTCCGCCGGTTGACCCGTCCGTCACGGCCACGCGCCAATCCAGCGCGGCCGTGCAGGCCCTGATTGCCAGCCTCGAGGAAGAGCTTCGCCTTGTCGGGGAGACGGACCAGGCGCGCCGTGCGGCCGAGGCCAGCCGACTGGCCGGGGCCTCGGCGACCGAAGAGGAGCGCCAGAAGATCATCGGTCTGAACGAGGCGATCTACCAGGAGCAGGAAGCGCGGGACAAGGCGGCCGAGGCGGTGCAGTTCCAGAAGGACGCCCTCAACGGCTTCCTGTCCGACCTCAGGAACGGCGCCTCGATCGGCGACGCCTTCGCCAACGTGCTCTCCAAGATCGCGGACAGGCTGCAAGGCGAGCTCGTGGATGCGCTCTTCGAGGTTGGCAAGGCCCAGGACGAAGCCGGCAGCTCCGGTGGCGGCGGGCTGGTTTCCGGTCTCCTCTCCGGCGGCAGCGGCATCCTCTCCGGGATCGGCGACCTGTTCTCCGGGCTGTTCGCCTCTGCCAAGGACAACGTGTTTTCGTCTCCGGGGCTGCACGCCTATGCGAACAGCGTGGTCTCGCGCCCGACCGTGTTCCCGTTCGCGAAGGGCGGCGTTGGTCTCATGGGCGAGGCTGGCCCCGAAGCGATCATGCCCCTGTCGCGCGATCCCTCCGGCAGGCTCGGGGTGGCCGTGCAGGGGGGCAGTCAGTCCGGGGCCCAGGCACAGGCCGTGCAGGTGACGTCCGACGTGCGGGTGCGGGTGACGAATGACGGCGAGCTTCAGGCCTTCGTCGAGCGGACCGCAACCCGGCATGTGGCGGCTGCGGCTCCCGGCATCGCCAAGTCTGCCGTGAAGGCATCGGACGCCCGGGCGGCCCGGAACGTGGCCCTCGCCCAGGCCCGCGCCGCGCGCGACTACAGGAGCTAAGCCATGAACCTGGAAAAGCTCCTCTGCGCCGAACTGAAGCGGAACCTCGAGAAGGGGGGCCGGCCCCGGCTGCCCGCCGGTGGCGACCTCCTGTGGCGCTGGTTCCTCGACCTGAACGCCTCCCGCGGCTGGGGAGAGACCGGGCCGGCAGCGATCACCCATGCCGAGATCGCAGCTTATGCCGGGCTGATGCGCTGGCCCATCGAGCCCCGGCACGTCGAGATCCTCCGGGCGATGGATTCCACCTTCACGGATTACTGCCGGCAGGAACGCGCCCGCGTCCTCGGCAACGACAGGACGGTGCAGCCCATCGACATGACGGCTGGCCGGTTCGACGCGATGTTCGGGTGAGGGTGCGGCATGGCGCGAAAGGACAGCTATTGGGCCGGCTTCGGCGCCTACCGGTACGGATCGCCCAAGAAGCCGGAGAAGCCGCGCCAGCTTATCAAGGACGACCAGCGCGCCCATGTCGTTGACCAGGTGGCGGCGCTCCTGAGGAACTGGACATCTTCGCCCTTCGAGCATGAAGGAACGCTGCGCGCCAGCATCCGGTCTGCCCTCTGCATGGCCGGGCATCGGTGGGTGCTGGCCGACCTTGAGGCCGAAGCCATCGTCGAGGAGGGCCTGCGCCGCATCGGGGCCGTTCGTCCGTCATGGGCCGAGGGGCAATGGACCCACACCGATTCCCCGGATTTCTGTTCGTGGTGCCGGAAGCCTCTGGACGAAGAGAGCTGCACCCGGGCACAGCGGTTCTGCTCGCCCCATTGCGCCAGGTGTGCGCTTGAGCGGCGGGACCATGAAATCCGTGCCGGCCGGGACGCCATCAGCCGGAGCGCGATCCGCCTTATCGAAAAGGCAGCGGCGACACCGCGCCCCTGCACGCAATGCGGAAAGATGTTCCGAAGCGACCGGAAGGAGGCATTCTACTGTTCCCCCGCATGTGTCTCGGCATCGCTGGTCACGCTCGAGGATCAGACCTGCCCCGTCTGCGAGACGGTCTTCCATCCGGCCAACAAGGGGCAGGAATGCTGTTCGCTCTCGTGCCGAACCCATCTGCGCTACAGGCGTGAGGAAGAGCGCCTGCGGGAGACCACGCGGCAGTGCGCGTGCTGTGGAACTGCCTTCACCCCGACGAAGGAAACCGACCTCTATTGCACCAGGCGGTGCGGAGCAAACATGCGGAACCGCGCCTATCTGGCCCGCCGCCGCGCCGCCCGTCTCGTTCCTCCTCCCCTCACGGCAGAGGTGTTCGACGGATGGTTCGCCATGGCCGCGTGAGGCCACACCCATCAAAGACGTCGCCTCGCGTCGGGAGCCATCGTTTTAGGGATGATGGGTGTTTATGCAGGCGCCACCCCCAGTCATCCAAAAATATATTTAATATCAATAACTTAGTAGGTTGTATGGTGGGCCCGGCAGGACTCGAACCTGCAACCAAGCCGTTATGAGCGGCCGGCTCTGACCATTGAGCTACAGGCCCCTGACCGCACGCGGGGATGTCGGCGGGGACATCCTGCACGCGACCGGCGGAGTTCTCCGGAAATGCCACAGCCGCCGGCGTCGCGCAATGCGTCATGGCTCCCCCCACATCGCGGCGGCCCTCCTTTCCGCGATTGCATCGCAGCGCCGGACACCCGATACTCGTTCCAGACAATGACCGCCCCCCGCGAGGAGGACAGGATTCCCATGGCGATGGACGCCGCAGAGATCGAACGCCTGATCCGCGAGGCCCTTCCCGACGCGAAAGTCGAGATCCGCGATCTCGCCGGCGACGGCGATCATTATGCGGCCGTCGTCATTTCGCCGTCCTTCCGGGGCAAGAGCCGGGTTCAGCAGCACCAGATGGTCTACGCCGCCCTCAAGGGCTCCATGGGCGGCGCCCTTCACGCGCTCGCGCTCCAGACCGGCACGCCGGCCGCCTGACAGATCCCGCCTCCGCCTTTCCACCCTGACCCCGCCGGCCTTGACCCGGCGGAAGAGAGGTTTTCATGACGAGCATCCACGATCAGATCGACGCCAAGGTGAAGGGGACCGACGTGGTCCTGTTCATGAAGGGCACCCCGTCCTTCCCCCAGTGCGGCTTCTCCGGCCAGGTCGTCCAGATCCTCGATTATCTCGGCGTGCCCTATGAGGGCGTCAACGTGCTCGCCGACCAGGCGCTGCGCGAGGGCATCAAGGCCTACACCAGCTGGCCGACCATCCCGCAGCTCTATGTGAAGGGCGAATTCGTCGGCGGCTGCGACATCGTGCGCGAGATGTTCCAGACCGGCGAACTGCACGCCCTGTTCAAGGAAGCCGGCATCGAGATGCGCGACGCCGCCTGAGCGTCGCCACCTGCCAGTGCCTGCCGCCTGAAATCGGGAAGCGGAGGATCGCCGGTGCGCGATTCTCCGCTTTCATGTGCCCGGCCTCCCCCTATCCCCTGCGGCGCTTGTGCTTTCGGCGCCCGCTGCCACACCTTTGCGCTTTTCCGCCTGCGGCGCTCCTCCTAGACTTCTGTCCGGTCGATCAGGAAGCTGCCGGTCGGAACCGCCGCGGCGGCCGTTCCCCGGCAGGACGGACAGGCGGAGGGCAGCGATGGCGGCGGTTCTGATCCGGGGCGGCACGGTGGTGACGGCCGACAGCATGGCGCGGGCCGATGTGCTCGCCGTCGACGGCAAGGTGACGGCCGTCGGCCCGGCCCTGGAGGCGCCGGCGGGCGCCCGCATCATCGAGGCCGATGGCTGTTTCGTGATGCCCGGCGGCATCGACCCGCACACCCACATGGAACTGCCCTTCATGGGCACCGTGGCGAGCGAGGACTTCTTCACCGGCACCGCGGCCGGCTTTGCCGGCGGCACCACGATGATTATCGATTTCGTGATGCCGAAGATCGGCCAGTCGCTGCTGGAAGCCTTCGACACCTGGAGCGACTGGGCCACCAAGGCCGCCGGCGACTATTCCTTCCATGTCGCCATCACCTGGTGGTCGGATCAGGTGGCGCGCGAGATGGAAGTGCTGACGACCGAGCGCGGCGTCAATTCCTTCAAGCACTTCATGGCCTACAAGGGCGCCATCATGGTGCCCGACGAGAATCTGGTGAAGAGCTTCACCCGCTGCCGGGAGCTGGGCGCCATGCCCACGGTGCACGCCGAAAATGGCGAGCTGGTCTGGCATCTGCAGAACGAGATCTTTGCCCGCGGCATCACCGGCCCCGAGGGGCATCCGCTGTCCCGCCCGCCGGCGGTCGAGGGCGAGGCCGCCAACCGCGCCATCCGCGTGGCCGAGATCCTCGATGTGCCGATCTATCTCGTGCACAATTCCTGCTCGGATTCGCTCGATGCCATCATCCGCGCCCGCGGCGAGGGCCAGCGGGTCTATGGCGAGGTGCTCGCCGGCCATCTGCTGGTGGACGATTCCGTCTATCGCGATCCCGACTGGGACACGGCCGCGGCCTATGTCATGAGCCCGCCCTTCCGGCCGAAGGGGCATCAGGAGGCGCTGTGGCGCGGCCTCCAGTCCGGCCAGCTGCAGACCACGGCCACCGATCACTGCTGCTTCTGCGCGCCGCAGAAGCGCATGGGCCTGAAGGATTTCCGCTCGATCCCGAACGGCACCGGCGGCGTCGAGGACCGCATGACGGCGCTGTGGACCCATGGCGTCAACACCGGCCGGCTGACGCCGTCGGAGTTCGTCGCGGTGACGTCTGCCAATGCGGCCAAGATCTTCAACATCTACCCGAAGAAGGGCACCATCGCCCCCGGCGCCGATGCCGACATCGTGGTGTGGGATCCGGCGGCGACCAAGACGATCTCGGCGAAGACCCATCATCAGAATGTCGACTTCAACATCTTCGAGGGCATGACCGTGACCGGCCTGCCGGTGGTGACGCTGTCCCGGGGCGCGGTCGTCTATGAGAAGGGCGAGCTGAAGGCCGTGCGCGGCGCCGGCCGCTATGTGCCGCGGCCGACCTTCGGCCAGATCTCGGCCGCCGCCGCCCGCCGGCATCTGCTGAAGGAGCCCGTCGCCGTCAGCCGGCCGGCGGCTGCGGCCGAGTGATCGTCCGCCCCGCACCCCGGGTGCGCCCGGGGGCCGCCGGTTGCCCACCGCCCGCCTGCTCTTGCCGGCGGGTGGTTGCCTTCCGGCCGCGGGCAGCGTGATATGCCGGTCCGCGCCGCGTCGGCGCCCCCTCCTCGCGACGGATCATCCCCATGAAGCTGTTCTACTCGCCGACCTCCCCCTTCGTGCGCAAGGTGTCGATCGCCGCGCTGGAGCTGGGCTTTGCCGACCAGATCGAGCGGGTGCCGGTTGCCGCCCATCCGATCAACCGCTCAGACGTGCTGGTGGCCACCAACCCCGTCGGCAAGGTGCCGACCCTCGTCACCGACACCGGCACCGTGCTCTATGACAGCGCCGTGATCCTGGCCTATCTCGACTGGCTGGCCGGCACCGGGCGCCTGCTTCCGGTGGAAGGCATCGCCCGCTTCGAGGTGATGCGTGACGAGGCGCTGGCCGACGGCCTGACCGATGCCGGCATCCTGATCCGCTACGAGCAGACCGCCCGGCCCGAGGACAAGCAGTTCACGCCGTGGATCGAGGGCCAGCTCGCCAAGATGGAAACCTGCCTGGCCGGCATCGAGGCCCGTGCGCCCTCCTTCGGCAACCGGGTGGATGTGGGCACCATTGCCATCGCCTGCGCGCTGGGCTGGGTGGATTTCCGCATGCCCGCCCTCGACTGGCGCGCCCGCGCGCCCGCCACCGCGGCCTGGTACGCCATCTTCAGCGAGCGGCCGAGCCTGAAGGCAACGGTGCCCGTGGGCTGAGCCCGGCGGGCGTCGTCCGTCCCCGGCGGGCGGAGTTCCGGCTTCGCCCGGCCGTCCGGCTCCGCCTCCCCGCCCCTGTCCGCCTGCCCCCGACGTGCCGGAGCCGCTCATGTCGCCCTCCTTCAGACCGGTCCTGCGCGGCCCGCGCGCCGTTCTCCTGTCCCTGGCGACGCTGGTCTGCCTCGTGATCCTCGGGGCGGTGACGATGCTCCTCTCCGATGCCGGGCGGGCGGACGGACCGGCGGCCCGGGGCCTTCCCCGGGTGGCGGACATCCGCACCGACAGCCCGCGCGACACCTTCGCCAGCTTCCTGCGCCTCAAGGGCGAGATGGAGGCGGCGGCGCAGGCCTATCTGGAAAAGCCGAGCTTCCGCGGCTCGGCGCGGCTCGCGCTGCTGTCGGACCAGATGTCGGCCCTCATCGACCTGGACCAGGTGCCGAGCGCCACCCGCCGCGACACCGGCATCCGCACCTATGTCTATCTGATGGACATCTTCGGCCGCATCCCGGTGCCGGACCCGGCGCTGATGCCCGATGCCGACACCTTCGAGGCCGACAACGATCCGAGCTACCGCATTCCCGGCACGCCGATCCGCATCGTGGAAATCGGGGACGGGCCGCGCGAGGGCGAGTTCCTGGTCGCCCCCTCCACGGTGCAGGTGGCGCCGCGCTTCTTCCGCGCCGTGCAGGATCAGCCCCTGCGCGGGCCGCTGGATGTCGACAGCTACAGCGATTTCCTGCCCCAGATGACCGGGCCGATGATCCCCGGCCGGCTGGTGCGGGCGATCCCGCCGGCCCTCACCACCCTCTGGCTCGACACGCCGGTGTGGAAGGCCATCCCGCTGATCGGGCTCATCGTGCTGGTGGTGTTCCTCCTCGGCCGGCTCCAGCGCGTGCTGTCGGTCCATGCGCCGTCCGGGCGTATTTCCGGACTGGTCGTGCAGGCGATCCTGCCCGGGGCCATCGCCCTGGGGGCGATGGTCCTGATCCCGGAAGCGGCCCTGCAGCTGCGCATTTCCGGCCGCTTCGCCATGCTGGTGCAGATGGTGGAGACGGTCGCGGCCTATCTGGCCTATGGCTGGCTGTTCTGGATCGGCGTGCGGCTGCTGTTCGAATGGATCCTGCGGGCGCCGCACATCAAGGAGGAGAGCTTCGACGCCAACCTGCTGCGGCTGGTGTCCGGCATCATCGGCATCATCGGCGTCGCTATCATCCTGGCCTTCGGTGGCCAGGCGATCGGCCTGCCGATCCTCAGCGTGCTCGCCGGTCTCGGCATCGGCGGTCTGGCGGTGGCACTGGCATTGCGGCCGACGCTGGAAAATTTCGTCGGCGGCGTCATGCTCTATGTCGACCGGCCGGTGCGTGTCGGTGACCTCTGCACCTTCGGCGGCCACATGGGCCATGTGGAGGCGATCGGCATCCGCTCCACCAAGATCCGCTCGGTCGACCGCACCATCATCGCCGTGCCCAACGCCCAGTTCGCCGACATGCAGATCATCAACTGGACGCGCTGCGACCAGATGATGATCCACGAGACCATCAGCCTGCGCCATGAGACGACGCCCGACCAGTTGCGCTTCGTCCTCGCCCAGATCCGCCGCATGGCCCACGCCCATCCCCGCATCGCCACTGACACCGTGCGCATCCGCTTCGTCGGCTATGGCGACAGCGGCCTCAAGATCCTCGTGCGCATCTATGCCCTCACCCGGGACTGGAATGACTTCTTCGCCATCCGCGAGGACATCCTGTTGCGCATCGCCGAAATCATCCACGGCGCCGGCACCGCCGTCGCCCTCGCCTCCCAGACCCTCTACATGGCCCGGGACCAGGGCGTGGATACGGAGCGCGGCGCCGAGGCCGCGAGTTCCGTGGACCTCTGGCGCCAGAGCGGCAACCTGCCCTTCCCGACGCTCAGCCCGGCCGAACTGGAGATCCTGAAGGACAGTCTCGACTATCCCCCCGCCGGCAGCCCGGACGCGGGCACGGCGCACAAGCCGGCCTGAGCCCCCGCCCGGACACAGGGCGGTCACGCCCGCTGAACAGATTTCCCTTGGGAGCCAAAGGCATGGGAAAGCCGGATGCGACCGGCGTCGCCGCCGCTGGGCGCTTCGGGGGAGGATCCCGGACGGCCTCCGGCGCTGACCTTTGGTGCAATCTGTCGCACTCGGCCACCGCGGGCAGTCGGCTTATTCTTGTTCTTCGCAAGTTGCCGGACATCTTCTCCCGGACGCCAGAGTAGCGCCCCGAAATTCCCTATCCCGCTTGGGGAAACAGGTCCCAATAGAGAGCCATGCCCATGATCTGGCTTATCGAGATTGCCGAAGGCAGCATCATCATCTTCGGAGCTCTGCTTTTTCTTGCCCAGATCGTGGCCCACGGGGTCGGCTTCCTGCTGGGCCGGCATAATCAGCATCAGGAGGCGCGCTCCGATACGGTCGGCGTCATCGTCGGCGGCATGCTGGGTCTGTTCGCCTTCGTGCTCGCGCTGACCCTCTCCTTCGCCAACGGCCGTTTCACCGATCACCAGACCTCCAGCCTGGCCGAGGCCAACGCCATCGGCACGGCGTGGCTGCGGGCCAAGGCCATCGGCGGCCCGGATGCGGAGGCGATCGCCGGGCTGCTCGAAACCTACGCCACGGTGCGGGCGGACTTCGTCCGCGCCGGACTGGACCGCAAGATCATCGACCCGCTGAACCAGAAGACCAGCGACCTGCAGGCGCAGATGTGGGGCCATCTGGCGGTGCTGGTGCGGGCGGAGCCGAACCCGATTTCAAGTTCCCTGATGGCGGCGCTGAACGAGGCTTTTGACGCCAGCACCAAGGAGCGCTTCGCCTATCATCTGACGCTTCCGCCGCAGCTGTTCTGGCTGCTGATCGGCATGACGCTCCTGTGCATGGGCTGTCTGGGCTATCAGTTCGGCCTGAAGCGCCGGCCCTCCCCGATCCTTGCGCTGCTGCTGACCTTCATGTGGACCTGGGTCATCGTCGAGATCCTGGACCTCGCCTCGGCGCGGCTCGGCTATATCCGCACCGGGACGGCCGTCTATGAGTGGACGATCCAGGGTTTCAAGGGCGGCCTCACCCTGCCGACCGCCGTGAAGTGACGGCCGGGGCCGGGGCATTCCAGCCCCGGGACAGGCCCGCCTCGCGCACGCGAGGAAAACTGGTGCGGACGACGGGACTCGAACCCGTACTCTCCAGGAGAAGCAGATTTTAAGTCTGCCGCGGCGACCGATTTCGCCACGTCCGCTCCGGGAGGCTGCGCCCCCCTCCGTCCCCGGCTGCCGCCATCGCGCAGGCCGCGAACGGAGATTCCCCGGT
>JBBSSF010000067.1:0-10948 GCA_038242345.1 Hyphomicrobiales bacterium | reverse complement strand
GCCCGCGCCCGGGCGCTGCCCTACATGAAGCGCTATGGCCTCGGCGGCTTCGAGCACCAGTATCCCCGCGCGCTCTCCGGCGGCATGCGCCAGCGCGCGGCACTCCTGCGCACCCTGCTGCTCGACAATGACATCGTGCTCCTCGACGAGCCCTTCGGGGCGCTGGACGCCCAGACCAAGGCGCAGATGCAGGAGTGGCTTTTGAAGATCTGGGCCGATTTCGGCAAGACGGTGATCTTCGTCACCCATGATGTCGACGAGTCGATCTACCTATCCGACGAGGTCTGCGTCATGGGCACCCGGCCCGGGCGCGTCATCGAGCGTCTGGACGTGCCGCTTGACCGGCCGCGGCCGCGCTCGGTGGTGACGGATCCGGCGTTCATTCAGATGAAGCAGTACTGCCTGGAGCTTCTGAACCAGCAATATACATCCGCTCCGCTTGCCGAAGCTGTCTGACCCTGCGGCGCCCCCAAGAGAGGACATCTTCCATGACCGAGACCACTGCCACGGTTGCCGCCGCCGTCCCGGCGCCGGCTGCCGCCAAGCCCCGCAAGACCCGCTACCGCCGCCTGCCGGTGGCCAATGACTGGCCGACCTGGGTCATCCTGCTGGTTCAGGTCGGCATCGTCGTTGCCGGCGTCGCCTGGTGGGAGTTCGGCGCCGGGGCCGGCCTCATCGACGCCTTCTTCTGGTCGCGCCCCTCGGCGATCTGGGAAACCTTCAAGACCTTCTTCACCTCGGGCACCGCCTGGGAAGACATCGCCTTCACCTTCCGCTCGACCCTGCTCGGCTTCTTTCTCGGCACGCTGACGGGATCGGCGCTGGGGCTGTCCTTCTGGTGGTCGCGCAACTATGCGGCCATCGCCCAGCCCTACATCATCTGCTTTGAATCCCTGCCGAAGCTGGCGCTGGCCCCGCTCATCATCCTGGTGTTCGGCATGGGGCTCGCCTCCAAGGTGGCGATCGCCATGGCGCTGACCCTGGTGGTCTCGACGCTCACCACCTATGCCGGCGTCAAGGCCGTCGACAAGGATTCCGAGCGCCTGTTCTACTCGCTGGGCGCCAACCGCTGGCAGGTCTTCACCAAGCTGGTGGTGCCCTCCTGCCTGCCGTGGATCATCTCGGTCCTGCGGGTGAACATCGGCCTGGCGCTGACCGGCTCCATCGTCGGCGAGTTCATCTCCTCCCAGTATGGCCTCGGCCGCACCATCCTCTATGCGGGCCAGACCTACGAGATCGCCCTCGTCTGGGTTGCCGTCGCCGTGCTCTCCGCCCTGTCCATCGTCATGTATGTCGCCGTCTCCTGGCTGGAGCGCAAGCTTCAGAAGGGCGTGCTGCACTGATCTTGTGACCGGTTGCGGCCTCTCTTTTCCCCCTCTCCCCTCCGCCTCCCTCCAGAATGGAGCCTCTGATGAAGAAGATCCTCGGACTTGCCGCGGCCCTCGTCATGGGACTGACGTCCTTTGCGGCGCCGTCGCATGCGGAAACGAAGCTGGTGGTCGCCGAGCCGATGCACAGCCTCGGTTATCTTCCGCTCTACGTGGCCGTTCGCAATGGCTACTTCAAGGATGAAGGCATCGACGCCACCGTCATGACGGTGGAAGGCGGCGGCGCGCACACCAATGCGGTGCTGACCAAGCAGGCCTTCGCCTTCATCGGTGGCCCGGAGCACAATGCCTTCGCCAAGGCCAAGGGCGCCGAGCTGCGCGCCGTCATCAATGTCGTCAATCGCGGCAACGTCTATTTCGTTGCCCGCACCGGCATCGAGGCCCCGACCGGTGATCTCAAGGAGTTCCTGAAGGGCAAGAAGATCGCCACCAGCGCCTTCGGCGGCACCCCGAACTCCATCACCCGCTTCATCCTGGCCAAGAACGGCCTCGATCCGAAGACCGACGTCACCCTTCTGGAAATGAACAATGCCGGCATCATGGCCGCGCTGAAGAACAAGCAGGCCGACATCGGCGTGCTGGCCGAGCCGCTCATCACCGCCGGCATCCGCGAGGGCCTGTGGTCGGAACCCTTCTACAACGTGCCCAAGGAGCTTGGCCCCTACGCCTACTCGACCCTCAACATCCGCAAGGAATCCATCGACAAGGATCCCGAGACCGTGCGCGGCTTCGTGCGCGCCGTCGGCCGCGGCCTGAAGTTCACCCACGACAACCACGACAAGGCCGCCGAGATCGCCCGTCAGGAATTCCCGACCATGTCGGCCGACGACATCAAGGCGACCCTCGACCGCGCCTTCGCCGACGACCTGTGGAGCCCGGACGGCTCGATCTCCGAGCAGTCGTGGAAGACCGGTGAATCCGTCGTCCTCGGCGCCGGCATCCTGAAGCAGCCCGTGCCCTACAGCGACATCATCGACATGACGATCTTCGAGAGCGTCAAGCCGACCCTGTGATCCCCGCGGTCTTTCCTGAGGACGACGGACACATGACCGAGCACATCTGGGACAAGTTCCTGACCGAGCGGGACAAGGCGGTATTTGCCGCCTCCGGCTACGGCGCCCGCGGCGGCTTCGGCAGGAAGCCGGCCCTTCTCGTCATCGACGTGAACTGGGCTTTCTGCAGCGAGGAGCCGGAGCCGATCCTCGACGCGATCAAGCGCTGGCGCAATTCCTGCGGCGCGGATGCCTGGGAGGCGATGCCCTATCTCCAGGCCCTCATCGGCAAGGCCCGCGCCCGCGAGATCCCGGTGATCTACACCACCGGCATCCGCCGCGCCGACAACTGGGATTCCGGCTCCTGGGCCTGGAAGAACAACCGCTCGGCGGAAGATCGCAAGGTCGAGACCAATCTCGATGGCAACGAGATCGTCAGCGCGATTGCGCCCGGTCCGCGCGACATCGTGGTCTACAAGCAGAAGCCCTCGGGCTTCTTCGGCACCAACCTCGCCTCCTATCTGACGCTTCTGGGCTGTGACAGCGTCATCATCACCGGCACGACCACCTCCGGGTGCGTGCGCGCGACGGTGCTCGATGCCTTCAGCCTGAACTATCGGGTGGCCGTGGTCGAGGAAGGCTGCTTCGACCGCAGTCAGGCGAGCCATGCCATCAATCTCTGCGACATGAACGCCAAGTATGCCGATGTCGTGAAGACCGATGAGGTGCTCTCCTTCTTCGACACGATCGAGCCGGGCCAGTTCAACCTGCCCGCCGGGGCTCCGGTGAGCGTGCCGAACCTCAGCCCGGCCTGATCTTCCAGCCCGGCCCGGGGCGCGGATGCTCTTTCCCGACAGACCCTGACCACGACAGGGTGCGGCGCCCCCCCGGGGCATTGCCGCAGACGGGGAGGGTGTGTCCGGGCCCCCGCTATCCGGGTGCCGCGTGCCCGTCACCGGGGATGCGGCACTCTCCCGGCTCCCGCCGCAATAAGGACAGAGTACCCCCGTGTACCAGACCCGCCCCGACCGACCGGCCCCTGCCGGTCCGGCCCCGTCAGCTTTCCGGCCGGCAGGACGTCGCCCATGATGCGTTTCCTCCAGCCCCTGCGGGACCATCCCCAGTTCGCGGTGATGGTGGTCGTCACCACCTTCGTCATGTCCGGCGTGGGCATGGTCTCGCCCATCCTCTCGGTCTATGCCGCCACCTTCTCGGCGTCCGCCACCATGGCCGGCATGATTATCACCCTGTTCGGCGTCGGCCGCCTCATCATCAACCTGCCGGCGGGCATCCTCTCCCAGCGCTTCGGCGAGAAGCCGCTGCTGATGGCGGGACCGCTGATCCTGGTCATCGGCTCGCTGGTGGCCGCTGGCGCCAGCAATCTGGAGCTGCTTCTTGTCGCCCGCTTCGTGCAGGGCCTCGGCTCCGGCATCTACATGACGGTCGCCACCGCCGCGATCGCCACCATGGCGCCGCGCAGCGAGCGCGGCCGCATGATGGCCCTCTATCAGGGCGGCATGCTCATCGGCACCGGCCTCGGGCCGGCCTTCGGTGGCGTGGTCGCCCATCATCTCGGCTACACCGCGCCCTTCTGGGCCTATGCGGTCGTCTGTTCCGTCGCCCTCGTCATCGTCTGGCTGTCGCTGCGCGCCCCCGATGCCGCGCCGCCCCATGAGAGCGAGGCCCCGGCCGACGAGGCCGTGCAGGCCACCACCACCCGCACCCTGCTGGTCGATCCGCTGTTCCTCGTCGTCTGCCTCATCAATTTCGGCGTCTTCCTCACCCGCACCGCCTCCCAGTGGCAGGCCATCCCGCTGCTCGCCCACGAGCGCTACCACATGGGGGTGGATGTCATCGGCTTCGCCCTGACGCTGCTGGCCGCCATGAACTTCCTCACCCTGCCCCTCACCGGCACGCTGGTGGACCGGTTCGGCGCCCGCAGGGTCACCTTCCTCTCCACCCTGGTGACGGCCCTCAGCCTTCTCGTCATCGCCTTCGGCGACAGCCGGGCGTGGCTGTGGGCGGGCATGGCGCTGCTCGGCATCGGTGGCGGTCTCAACGGTCCGGCGACGGCTGCCTATGCCGCCGAGATCGTGCCGAGCCGGCTGTACGGACCGGCCATGGGCCTCCTGCGCACCTGGGGCGATGCCGGCTTCGTCTTCGGCCCGATCCTCGTCGGGATGCTTGCGGATTTCGGCTCGGTCGGCGCGGCCGGCGGCCTCATCGCCAATGCCGTGCTGATGACCGGGGCCGGCCTCGCCTTCGTGCTGCTGCCTCTTGCCCGTCGCCGGGAGCGGACGCTCTGATGCCGTCCGCTCCGCCCCCCGTCCCCTGCCCCTTCCGGAGCCCCGTCCAGCCATGAGCGATTTTTCCTACACGACCCTCGCCAATGCCTTCCTGACGGGCGCCTCCTCGCCCTCGGCCTTCCTGGAGGCGTGCCTTGCCCGCATTGCCGCCCGGGAGGCGGAGGTCGGTGCCTTCGTCGTCCTCGACATCGAGGCTGCCCGCGCCGCCGCGCTGGCCTCGGATGCGCGCTGGAAGGCCGGCACGCCGCTGTCCCCGGTGGATGGCATGCCCGTGGGCGTCAAGGACATCATCGAGACCGCCGATTTCCCCACCGGGCAGGGCTCGCCGATGTGGGAGGGCTTCACCGGCGGGCGCGATGCCGCCACCGTCGCCGCCCTGAAGGAGGCCGGCGCCATCATCCTCGGCAAGACCACCACCACCGAGTTCGCCTCCTCGCCCACCTTCGCCACGACGACCAACCCGCATGATCCGACCCGCACGCCGGGCGGCTCGTCCTCGGGCTCGACGGCGGCGGTGGGGGCGGGCTTCGTGCCCCTGGCGCTCGGCAGCCAGGTGGTGGGCTCCACCCTCCGCCCGTCCAGCTTCTGCGGCTGCGTCGGCTTCAAGCCCAGCGCGGGCGGCCTCAACCGCGGAGGCTCCTATGATTATCTGAGCCACAGCTGCGTCGGCGTGATCGGCACCGGGCTGGAGGATGTCTGGCTGACGGCCAAGGCCATCGCCTCCCGGGTGGGCGGCGATCCCGGCCATGTCGGTCTCACCGGTCCGGTGACGGTGCCGGGCCCGGTGAAGCCGCGCCGGCTGCTGCTGCTGGAAACCGATGGCTGGAACCGGGCGACCCCCGGCGCGCTGGCGGCCTTCGAGGCCGTGGTGGAGGGCCTGTCGGCGGCCGGCATCGATCTGGTCGACCGGACCATGGACCCGGCGCTGGACGCCTTCGAATGGGCGATCGCCGACATCCGCACCCTGTCGTCCACCATCCTGTCCTGGGAACATCGCTGGCCGCTCAACGGCCATGTCGCCCGGGATGCCGGCAAGATCCATCCGGTGACGCTGGAGCGCTTCTCGGAAGCCCGGGTGCTGACACTGGGCGACTAGGCCGCGGCGCGGGTGGAGCGTCAGGAACTGCGCGTTGCCTTCGGGGCGCTGTTGGAAGGCGTCGATGGCGCGGTGACGGTTGCGGCCACCGGCCCCGCGCCGGTGGGCCTCACCAGCACCGGCGATCCGGGCTTCAACATGCCGGCCTCCATGCTCGGCGTGCCGGCCCTCACCCTGCCGCTTCTGGCCGACCAGGGCATGCCCCTCGGTCTCCAGCTCATCGGCCGGCAGAATGAGGATGCGGAGCTGTTCCGGCTGGCGGCGTGGGTCATGCGCTGGTTCTCCGCCCGCGGCTGAGCGCAGGGGGCGCCGAAAAAGGAGCCTCTCCGCCGGCCGGCGCGGAAATTGCGCGGCCGGCGGAAGCGGCCTATCGTGACGTCTTCCCTCTCCCCCTCATGAGGAAGGCGTCCGTCCGTCGCGATGACCACAGCTCCGACGCTCGATTCCCGATCGCTGGAGGTCTTTCTCGCGGTCTGCGACGCCGGCAGCATGACCGGCGCGGCCCGCACCCTCGGCATCACCCAGGGCTCCGTTTCCCAGCAGATCGCCCGGCTGGAGCGCACGCTGCAACTGAAGCTCCTGGAGCGCGACCGCAAGGATCTGCATCTCCTGCCGGCGGGTCTGGCGCTGCACTATCATGCCCGCCGGGTCATCGACGAGCTGCGGGCGACCGAGCGGGCCATGCAGCAGGTCCGCGGCCTGCGCTTTCCGAGCCTCTCGGTCCAGATCATGGACACGCTCAGCCGGACGCTCACCAGCCCGGTGGTCGAGACCCTGCAGGATTTTGCCGACGAGATGCAGGTGAGCGCGCTGGTGCACTATCGCCACCGCGACGACATCGTCTCCGGCAAGGTCGACATGGCCATCACCTCCGTCGACTTCGACCCGGCGATCTTCGAGGTGCATCCGATCGCCGAGGAGCCGATGATCCTGCTGGCGCCGCGCGGCGTGCTGCGCTCCGACCAGGTGGAGCTGGACGAGCTGGCCGGCATCCTGCCCTTCGTGCGCTATGGCCGGCAGCGTTATATGGGCCTGCTCGGCGACCGCTATCTGGCCCGGCACATGATCGACGTGGTGCGCTCCATCGAGGTCGATCAGGCGACTGCCGTGATCGAGACCGTGCGCGATGGCCGCGGCTGGGCGATCACGGCGCCGTTCAGCCTGCTCGATCCCGCCTTCGACGCGGCCGAGATCGACGTCCGCGCCCTGCCGCGGCCGGTGCCCAAGCGCGCGATCACCCTCGTGACACGTCCGGGCCTGTTCCTCGACCTGCCGGCCCGGCTGGCGGTCGCCTGCCGCCGCCATCTGGCCGAGCAGATCCAGCAGCGTCTGCGCGGCGTCGTGCCGCCGTCCGACTGCCCGGTGCTCACCGGCCCGGTAAGCTGAGCGCCCGTCCCCGAAAAGAAGGCCCGGAGACCCGGGGGCGGGGCTCCGGGCCTGTCGTGTCATACCAAAGATCCTCGAAGAGGACTCCTTGGCATTCCGATGCGGATTTCTCATGCCTTTGGATCATATGAGAAATCTGCTGTTCTTCAGGCGCGCGGGTGCGGTCGGCACGTCGGTGCCCGGGATCACTCCAGCCCGTCGAACAGGGCGGTGGAGAGATAGCGCTCGGCAAAGGACGGGATGATAAGGACGATGTTCTTGCCCCGGAACTCCGGCCGCTTGCCGACCTGGATGGCCGCCTCGATGGCCGCGCCCGACGAGATGCCGGTGGGGATGCCCTCGATGCGGGCGATCTGGCGGGCGCGCTGGAAGGCGGCCTCGCTCGGCACCTTGATGATCTCGTCATAGACATGGGTGTCGAGCACCCCCGGCACGAAGCCGGCGCCGATGCCCTGGATCTTGTGCGGGCCGGGGTTGCCGCCGGACAGCACCGGGCTCTCGGCCGGCTCCACGGCGAAGATCTTCACCGCCGGATTGCGCTCCTTCAGCACCTGGCCGACGCCGGTGATGGTGCCGCCGGTGCCGATGCCGGAGACGAACGCATCCACCTGGCCGGCGGTGTCGTTCCAGATCTCCGCGGCGGTGGTGGCGCGGTGGATGGCCGGGTTGGACGGGTTCTGGAACTGCTGCGGAATGACCGCGCCCGGAATGGTGGCGACCAGCTCTTCCGCCTTGGCGACCGCGCCCTTCATGCCCTTGGCGGCTTCCGTCAGCACCAGCTCGGCGCCGAGCAGCCGCAGCATCTTGCGCCGCTCGATGGACATGGATTCCGGCATGACGAGGATCATGCGGTAGCCGCGCGCCGCCGCCACGAAGGCCAGACCGATGCCGGTGTTGCCCGAGGTCGGCTCGATGATCGTGCTCTCGCCGGGCGTCAGCTTGCCCTCGGCTTCCAGCGCGTCGATCATGGCGACGCCGATCCGATCCTTCACGCTCGCCAGCGGATTGAAGAATTCGAGCTTGGCCAGCAGGTTGGCCTCGACGCCCTCGGCCTTGGCCAGCCGCTCCAGCCGCACCAGCGGGGTGTCGCCGACGGTCTCGGTGATGGAGCCGTAGATCCGGCCCCGGCCGGCGGTGGAAAGAGGATCGGCCATGATTTCAGAACTCCTCGGAGCCATCGCCCGGATCGGGGCCGGCGGTCGCCTGTGCCGCGCAGCAGGCAAAGCCGTTCCGGCATTCCCGCCCGATGCGGAATGATCTTGCGTCGAGGAGGACGATAGCCGAGCCGGGGGCGGGTCACCAGAAACAGCCCCGCAGAACGCCCGGTTGTGGCGCAAAAGGAATCCGGAAATCTGCCGTCCCGGGAAATGGATTTCCGGTCTCGTTCGGGTCAGGCGCCGCCGCTGTCTCCGGGGGTGTCGTCGGCCGGGTGGGCCTTCGGCGTGCGGGCGGGGCCGCGCGGCCGGCGCGGCCGGGTGGGGCGGCCTTCCAGCGCCGCGATGACGCCGCGCAGGATCTGCACGTCCTGATGGGTCAGGCTGGCCTTGGTGAACATGTTGCGCAGGGTGCGCACCATCACCGGGCGGAAGCTGTCGGACTTGAAATAGTCCGCGTCCTCGAGCGCGTGTTCCAGATGCTCGAACAGGCCGGTGAGGGCGTCCTTGGTGGCCGGCGGGCCGCCGTCCACGCCGGTGAAGGGGATCGCCGCGTTGCTCGCCTGCCGGCGCCATTCATAGGCGATGAGCAGCACCGCCTGGGCGATGTTGAGGGAGGCGAAGCGCGGGTCGATCGGGTAGGTGAGGATCGCGTCGGCGACGGCGATCTCCTCATTGTGCAGGCCGACGCGCTCGCGGCCGAACAGGATGCCGATCTTCTCGCCCCGGGCGGTGCGGGCGAGGATCTCGGCGACGGCCTCCTCGGGGCCGAGCACCGGCTTGGCGAAGTCGCGGGCGCGTGCCGTGGTGGCGAGCACGTAGTTGAAGTCGGAGAGCGCCGTCTCGAAGCTGTCGAACACCTGCACGGCGTTCAGCACATGGTCGGCGCGGGAGGCGGCAGCGGTGGCGCGCTCGTTCGGCCAGCCGTCGCGCGGCGACACCAGGCGCAGGTCGGCGAGGCCGAAATTGGCCATGGCGCGACAGGCCGTGCCGATATTCTCCCCGAGCTGGGGCTCGACGAGGACGACGGAGGGCGGAAAGCTCAGAAGATCGGGGCGGGTCTCGGTCATGGCGCGCTTTCCTTAAAGCGAATCACGCGGCCTTGCATCCGCTTTCATGGCGGGCCGGCGCGTGCGGCTTGCCCGGGCGGGCCGCGTGCACGCCAAAGATGAAAAATGCGCAATCTCGACGCTCATTTCTTTTCGCCGCGGCGGAAGTGTGCGACGAAACGGGCGATGGATGGGTCCGGCGGGGCCATGTCTTTCCGGGGAGTCCGCTCCTGCCGGCATACCGGCGCAGGGGGCGGGCGGAGGCATGGGCCTGAAGGCCGGGCCGGAGTTGCGACCAGCGGGTGGCCTCCGGAGGGAGGCTGTTCCCGCGCGAGGGGGAGCGAAGACGAGATGTGCACGGCACTCTGCTACACGGACGCCGCGGGGAAGGTCTATTTCGGGCGCACGCTCGAACTGACCGTCGAACTGCCCTATCAGATGGCCTTCTTCCCGGTCGGCATGTCCATGCAGTCCGCCGTCTCGGGGCATCCGGCGCTGGCCTTCACGCTGAGCCATGCACTGGTCGCCGTCACCATGCCGGACCGGTTCCCCAAGCCGGACGCGCCCCTCGGCATTGCCGACATGAAGGTGCTGGACGGCATGAACGACAGGGGGCTGACCTTCAGCCTCCTGTCCTATCCCTATTCTGACGGTCCCCAGGCCCCGGTTGCCGCCGACCGGGCGGTGCTCTCGGCCTCCGATCTCGGCCTGTGGGCCCTCGGCTCCTTTTCCACCGTGGCCGAGGTGAAGGCGGCGCTGGCGGAGCAGCCGGTGATGATGGTGGCGCTGGAGCTGCTCGGCGGCGTGGTCTCGCCCTTCCATTATCTGGTGAACGACGCGACCGGCGCCTCCGCCGTGATCGAGTTCAACCGCGGCGTCATGCATGTCCATGACAATCCGGTGCGGGTGATGACCAACGCGCCGGAATTTCCCTGGCACCTCACCAATCTCGGCAACTACACCTTCCTGTCGAATGTGGATGCGTCGAGCGCCACCTTCGGCGGTCTCAAGGTGCATCAGCCGGATTCCGGCATTGCGACCGCCGGTCTGCCGGTCTCCAACACGGCCGTCGGCCGCTTCGTGCGGGCGGTCTATTATGCCGAGTTCACCGAGAAGGCGGCGACACCGGATCTGGCGGTGCGTACCCTCAGCCACATCATGAACAATTTCGATCGGCCGCGCGGCGTCACCATCGACTATCCCGAAGCCTCGGGCGGTGGCCATCTGGAAGTGGCCGGGCTGAAGGAAGACAAGAGCGTGCCCTATGCGACCGAGTTCACCTCGTGGACGTCGCTCGCCGATCTCGATCGCCGGCAATTCTATGTGCGTGATTACAAGGCGCTCAACTATTGCCTGTTCGACCTGACGGTGCTGGCCGGCCACAAGGCGCCGAAGATCATCCCGTTCCAGGCGCTGGCGGGCGCCGCGCCGGATGCGACGGCGCTGCTTGCGGCCTGATCCGGCCCCGTCTCCCGGTCCCCGCGCCCCCTTCGAGGGACGCGGAGCCGGGAAGACCGCTTTCGCGGGGGCGATCCCTCCGGGGGGAGGGCGGCCCGCTCCAGCTTGTCCGGATGGGG
>JBBSSF010000066.1:0-10995 GCA_038242345.1 Hyphomicrobiales bacterium | reverse complement strand
TGCCGCCATGATGGCCGTCACCAGCCCGCATCTGTCGGCGCTGGTGCTTCTGGCCATCCCGTTCGTGGTCATTCCGCTGGTGGTGTTCGGCCGGCGGGTGAAGCAGCGCTCCCGGCTGGCCCAGGACCGGCTGGCCGATGCATCGGCCTATGCGACGGAGGCCATCGGCGCCGTGCGCACCCTGCAGGCGCTGACCGGGGAGGACGCTGCCGCCGGCCGCTTCTCGCGCTCGGTGATGACCGCCTTCGAGGCCGCCCGCGACGCCATGCAGGCCCGCGCGTGGCTGACCGGTGTCGCCATCTTCTTCGTCTTCGCCAGCATCGTCGCGGTGCTGTGGATGGGGGCGTGGAACGTGCTGACCGGCACCATGACCGCCGGCGCCCTCGGCCAGTTCGTGCTCTATTCGGTGCTGGCCGCCGGTGCGCTGGGGGAACTCTCCCAGGTCTGGAGCGAGGTGTCGCTGGCAGCCGGTGCCGCCGGCCGTCTGGGCGAGCTTCTGGCCGAAAAGTCCGACATCACCGCGCCCGGCGCCCCCGTGCGCCTGCCGGAGCCGGCCCGGGGCGAGATCGCCTTCCGCGACGTCTCCTTCGCCTATCCGGGCGCGCCGGAGCGCACCATCCTCGATGGCGTGGACTTTTCCGTCCGTCCGGGCCGCACGGTGGCGATCGTCGGCCCGTCCGGAGCCGGCAAGTCGACCCTCTTCCATCTGGCCCTGCGCTTCTATGATCCGACCGCCGGCCGGGTGGAACTCGACGGCGTCGCGCTGCCCGCAGCCGATCCGACGGATCTGCGCCGGCGGGTGGCGATCGTCCCCCAGGATGTCACCATCTTTGCCGGCAGCGTGCGCGACAACATCCGCATCGGACGCCCCGGCGCCAGCGACGCCGAGGTGGAGGACGCCGCCACCGCCGCCAATGCCGACGCCTTCATCCGCGCCCTGCCGGCCGGCTACGAGACCGAAGTGGGCGAGCGCGGCGTGACGCTGTCCGGCGGGCAGCGCCAGCGGGTGGCGATCGCCCGGGCCATCCTGGAAGACGCGCCGGTGCTGCTGCTCGACGAGGCGACCAGCGCACTGGACGCCGAGAGCGAGATCGCCGTGCAGGCGGCCCTCGAACGCCTCACCCATGGCCGCACCACCCTCGTCATTGCCCACCGGCTGGCGACGGTGCTCAAGGCCGACCGCATTCTCGTGCTCGATCACGGGAAGATCGTGGAAGACGGCGACCACGCCACCCTGGTCAAGGCCGGCGGCCTCTATGCCCGCCTCGCCCGGCTCCAGTTCGAGCAGGGCGCCCGGGCGCTGGAAAGCGACCCGGAGGAAGGCTTCGACGAAGTGGAAGCCGGGGAGACGGCCGGGGGCAAGGCCGCGGAGTGATCCCGGGCATGCAAGTGCTGACCGCACCCACGCGCCTGAAGAACCACGGATTTCTCGCTCCCCCCGGACCCATGGTGCAGGATCCGTGGCGGACGGGCTCCGGAGGCCCTTTTCCGGCCCCCGGCAGGACGGATGATACCAAAGATCCTTGAAAAGGACTCTTTGGTATTCCGGTGCAGATTTTCCATGCCATTGGGGCATATGGAAAATCTGCTGATCTTCAGGCGCGCGGTGCGGTCAGCACTTCGTGCGCCTGGTATGATACCGCGGCGCCCGGCTCCCCGGACCCCGCGGCAATCCCCGTCTTCCACGGCCCGTCGGATAGCCTGCCGGTCGTTTGGAGTCTGCGGCCAATAGGCACCCGCCCCCCAAACGAAGACTGGCCCCGACAGCCTACGCACCATGCGATAGTGACAGCGCGCCCCAAGACCGGGCGTCGCCCTCACCCCTGCCGGTCCCATGTCGCCCAATCCGCTGATCTATTCCCTTGATCTCATCGGCACGATCGTCTTCGCCCTGTCCGGGGCGCTGGTGGCGGTGCGGCTGAGGATGGACCTCTTCGGCGTGCTGGTGCTCGCCTTCGTCACCGCCACCTCGGGCGGCATCCTGCGCGACCTGCTGATCGGCGCCGTGCCGCCGGCCTCGGTCGCCAGCACCAAGCCGCTGATGCTCTCGGTCGCGGCCGGGCTCTTCACCTTCGTCTTCCCGAAGCTGGTGGCGCGCCTCGATTCGCCGGTGCAGGTGTTCGATGCCGCCGGCCTCGGCACCTTCGCGGTCGCCGGTGCGGCCAAGGCGCTGGCCTATGGCGTGCCGCCGGTCATGGCCGCCCTCCTCGGCATGGTCACCGGCATCGGCGGCGGCATGGTGCGCGACGTGCTCGCCGCCGAGGTGCCCGTGGTGCTGAAGGCGGAGATCTACGCCGTCGCCGCCCTCTGCGGCGCGGCGGTGGTCGTCATCGGCTGGGTGACCGGGATGCCCTCCACCCCCACCGCCATTGCCGGTCTGGTGCTCTGTTTCGTCCTGCGGATGCTGGCGGTCTGGCGCGGCTGGCGCCTGCCGGTCGCCCGCAGCAGCGATCCCGACGATCGCCCGCCGGCCGCGTGAATATCTGCGCCACCGACGGCCGGCCGCATTCCCGCGCCTGAAGCGCAGCCAGTTTCCCGCATGCTCCGGAAGCATGGGAAAGTCGCTCCTCAGGGGGCTTTGCCTTTACCGGCAAAAGAAAAGGGGCGGCCGGAAGCCGCCCCCGATCGCGTCCGCCGATGAACTGCGGGTTTCACTCGTTGGCGGTCACAGAGATCTGGAGCGCCTGCGGGATGGTCTGCGGCGCCATGGCGGCCAGACCGATGATCTGGAACAGCGGCGTCGGGTTCTGCGGCTTCAGGCTGATGGTGAGCGAGCGCGGCTGACGCAGGAATTCGCCCACGGCCTTGGAGACCTGTTCGGTGAACTCGGCGTTCTGCACCGGCTGGAGCAGCATCGGCAGCGCCGCGGTCATCTGGCCGACCAGCACATCCCGGCTGACGCCCTGATCCTTGGCCGAATAGTCGATCAGCCGCTCGATGATCGACTGGTTGTCGAAGCGCAGCCGGGCCGACTGGATGGTCATGTTCTGAAGCAGCGCGACCATCGTCTCCGGATCGCCGGACTGGACCGACTGGACATTCTGCGCCGTCAGGCCGCCGACCACGGCCGAGATGTCGATCCGGCCCATGGAGGCACCGGACAGGGCGATGCTCGGGATGGTGAGAATGCCCGTGGCCGCATCCCAGTTGCTGGACGCCTCGACCGCGAAGGTCAGGCTGTCATAGCCGATGGCCTTCAGGCGCGCCCGTGCCTCGCTGTCCATGGCCTCGGTGGGCACCTGGATCCCGGTGGCCGAGACCTGGGTGGCGGTCGGGAAGGTGTCGGTGAAGGCGGTATTCTCGATGCGCAGGTCGCGGATGGTGATCGGCACGCCGACGCCATTGTTCGGCGACACCACCATGTCCTCCGCCATGAGGCGGTTGAACAGGCTGATGGCGGCACCCGGGCTCTTGACCGCCGGCATCTGCTCCGGGGTCAGCAGGGTGACCCCTTCGGTGCGGCCGAGACGGACCGTGGTCCGGCTCTCCGGGCTCGCCATCACGAAGCCGTTGTAGACGACGGAATTGAAGGTGCGCCGCCCGCTGGCATCCAGACCCGGCCCGGTAAGGGTGATGCGGTCGGACGAGACGTCGACCATCTCCGTCACCGGCGCGACCGGCGGCTGCTGCTCGGCCTTGGCGGCTTCCCCGGGGCTCTGGGGTTCGGGCGCCGGCGGCGTCACGTCGACCTGGATGCGGGCGGTGAGATTCTGCAGGACGATCGACTGGTCGTCGCCGGTGACCGACCCGACGCCGATATTCTCCCAGCCGCCGGCTTCCATGTTGGCCAGGAACTGGTCGGCCGCCGGATTGCCCGTCGGCTGGAAAGCGAGCGCCGGACCGGTAATCAGGGACGCCGCGGCCAGCATCAGGAGGCGGTGCGCGGACGGGAGCAACGACATCGGACGGGTTCTCCGGGCGACAGCCCGCCGCGCGCGGCGGGCGGCGGGCACATTTCGGGATCAGGTGGATCGCGGACGGCAACCTGTCGTTTCCGGCGCGACCGCACCTGGCAAATCGCCTGAGCCGAGCGGCGAAATCAAGGCGTGCCGGTGCGAAGCGCCGCGCATATCCGCGCCACGCGCGGACTTGACGCGGACCGAAGACCGTGACCAATGCCACGGGGACAGGGAGAATTCACCGTCCGGCCTGGCCGGACCGGCGGCCCATCTGTCGCGCGCATCGTGAAATTTCCACATCTGCGCGGCAGGAAGGGCAGACCGCCGGGAGGCCCGCAGGGCGGGCGGGCGCACGGACGCGGCGCCGGAACAGTTGGAGTTGACGAGCATGAACGATCGGAGCTGTCTGGCCATCGTGCTGGCTGCGGGCGAAGGCACCCGGATGCGGTCGGCCCTGCCCAAGGTGCTGCACCCGGTCGGCGGACGGCCGATGCTCGCCCATGTGCTGACCGCCGCCGAGACCGCCGGAGCCGACCGGCTGGCCGTGGTGATCGGCCACGGGCAGGATGTCACCCGCCCCGTCGTCGAGCGCACGACGCCCTATGGCGCCTGCTATGTCCAGGAGGAGCGGCGCGGCACGGCCCATGCCGTGCTCTCCGCCCGCCCCGCGCTCGAATCCGGCGCCGATGATGTCGTGGTGCTGTGCGGGGACGCGCCCCTCATCCGGCCGGAGACCATCCGCCGGGTGCGCAACGCCCTCGCCCGCGGGTCGGATCTGGTGGTCGTCGGCTTCGAGGCCGTGGACCCCACCGGCTATGGCCGCCTGATCGTGGAAAATGGCCGCCTCGTCGCCATCCGCGAGGAAAAGGATGCGGGCCTTGCCGAGCGCATGGTGCGGCTGTGCAATTCCGGCATCCTGGGCTTCCGCGGCGAGCACCTGCCGGAGCTTCTCGACGGCATCACCGACCAGAACGCCAAGCGCGAATTCTATCTGACCGATGCCGTCGCCATCGCCAACGAGCGCGGCCTGCGGGTTTCCGTCGAGATCGCCTCGGAGGAAGAGGTGCTCGGCGTCAACGACCGGGCCCAGCTTGCCACCGCCGAGGCGGTGTTCCAGCGCCGCGCCCGCACGGCGGCACTCACCGGCGGCGTCACCCTGATCGCGCCGGAAACCGTCTGGTTCTCCTTCGACACCATCCTCGGCCGCGACGTGCTGGTGGAGCCGAATGTGGTGTTCGGCCCCGGCGTCATCATCGGCGACGGCGCCACCATCCACGCCTTCTCCCATCTGGAAGGGGCGATCGTCGGCGAGCAGGTCTCCGTCGGCCCGTTCGCGCGCCTGCGCCCGGGCACCCATCTGGCCGAGGGCGCCCGGGTCGGCAACTTCGTCGAGATCAAGAATTCCAGCATCGAGGAAGGCGCCAAGGTCAACCATCTGACCTATATCGGCGATGCCCGGGTGGGCGCGGCCGCCAACATCGGCGCCGGCACCATCACGTGCAATTATGACGGCTTCGGCAAGCACCACACCGACATCGGCGCCCACGCCTTCATCGGCTCCAATTCGGCCCTGGTCGCCCCGGTCATCATCGGCGACGGCGCCTTTGTCGCCTCCGGCAGCGTGGTGACCGAGAATGTGCCGGCCGACGCCCTGGCCGTCGCCCGCGGCCGTCAGGCCACCCGGCCGGGATGGGCCGCCGGCTTCCGCGCCGAGAAGGCCGCCGCCCGGGCCGAGGCCGCAGCGGCCACCGCCGCCACGGGTCTGGCAGCCGTCGCCCTCGCCGGCCTTGCCACCGACGCTTTCGCCGACACCGGGGCGCCGGAGCCCGCCGCGGAGGCCATCGAGCCCGCCGGTGCGCCGGCATTCGACCTCCCGCCGCTCGACCTGGTCGCCATCGCCCCCGCGGCCGACCTGCCGCCCGTGCACGACGAGCCGGCCGACGCCCTCGCGGAAGAGCCGGCGGACGCCGGGGCGGATTATGACGAGGCCTTCCTCGACGCCGCCCTCGATGCGGCGCTGGCCGATGCGTTCGACGACGAGAAGCGCGCCGGCGCCGAGCCGGACACGGCTCCCGTCCCGGTCGACGCCGAGCTCCTGCCGGACGAGGGGACGGACTTGGTGGCGCCCGAGGCCGACCTGCCGCGTCCCGACGCGGCGGAGGCCGCCCCGGCGGTCGTTGACCTCCACGAGGCGGCTCCTGAAGAGGTCATCCTCGAAGAGGCGGACCATGAAGACGTGGCCCTTGAGGACGTGCATGACGCGGCGGAGCCGGCCTTCGCCGCGCCCCATGCCGACGCCGCGGACGCCTTCATGGCCGATCTGGATCTGGAGCGCCTGATGGGGGCGGCGCTGGCCGCCGAGGTGATGCCGGAGGCCGGCGCCACCGCCGAGCCGCTGCCGCTGGACGGCTTCGAGGACGCTTTCCTCGCCGAAGCCCTGGCCCACGAGATCGACGACGCGAGCGATCCCGATGACGTCATGGAAGAGGCCGACCGGCTGCCGGAGGATCTGCCCGAGGACGAGCCCTTCACCGACGACGCCCTGCCGGAAGAGCTTCTGGCCGACGTCGAGGAGCTGGAGGCCGACGCCGAGCGCCACCGCGCTCCGGCGGTCTGATACCGAAGATCCTTGAAAAGGACTCTTTGATATTCCGGTGCGGATTTCTCATGTCCTTGGGGTATATGAGAAATCCGCTGCCCTTCAGGCGCCTGGGTGCGGTCATTACTTCGTGCGCCTGGTATCATGCCGGCGTCAGCGCGGCAGGCGTCCGGTGAAGGCGGCCCGGGTCGCGGTGAGAAGCAGGCCGAGGGGACCCGGCGCGTGGGCCGCGAACGGGTCGAAGTCCGCGCGCTCCAGCCCCTTCAGCCGGGCGGGCACGGCCGCCAGCGGCAGGAAGGCGGGCAGCGTCGTCCGCGGCAGCCCGGGCAGCAGGGCGCGCACCCGGTCGAGATGGTGCCGGGCATGGCCCGTCATCTCCCGCAGGGCGGATTTCAGCGCCCCGGTGGCGGTCCCCGTCGACCAGTCGGCCGCGCTGACGCCGTGGCGGGCAAGCACGTCGGCCGGCAGAAAGGTCTGCCCGACAGCCACCTGCTGGGGAAAGGCGCGCAGGATCGCGGTGATGCCGAGGGCGATGCCGGCATGTCCGGCCGCAGTGCCCGTGCCCGGATCGGTGCCCGGATCGGCCAGCACCAGGGCAGCCAGCTGTGTCAGCGCCCCCCAGGTCTCGCCGCAATAGCCCTCCAGATCCGTCAGCGTCGGCATGGGATCGTCATAGAGGTCGAACACCCGCGCCTCGGCGACGGCTGCCAGCGCGCGCGCCGGCAGATGATGGCGCGCCATGGCGGCCATGAGGGCGGCGGCCACCGGATGGCCGCCGATGTCGCCATGGCCCTTGCCGATCACCGCATCCCGCCACCATTGCAGCCGGATCTCGCCGGGCAGCGCGTCCCGGGCGACACCGCGCACCCGGGCGGTCTCGACATCATAGGCGGCAAGCGCCATCAGCCCGGGGCGCCGGTCGGCGGGCGCGAACAGCGCCGCCCGCCAGCGGTCGGGATTCTGGGCCCGGACCAGCTCGGCAACCGGTTCCGGCGCCTCGGGCGGCACCGGGCTCATGAGGCCGCCAGCAGCGCGGCGGCGACCGGCCGGCGCTCGTCGAGCAGGATGTTGTAGGTGTGGATCGCCGCGGCCGTGGACATGACGTCCACGCCGATGCCGGCGGCCCGCAGATGCCAGCGCAGATCCTCCGGCAGGGGCACCAGATATTCCCCGGTGCCCACCAGCAGCATGCGGATCTGCGCCGCCTCGGCCACCACCCGATCAAAGGCGGGGATGACGAGATCGGCCGGCTCCACCGCATCCCAGCCGTGAATGCCGCTGGGCAGACACAGGAAGGAGCCGCGATGGGACATGTCGGCGAAGCGGAAGCCGCCGGCGCCATAGGCGTCGATCGGCACCTGGGTGGGCAGGTGCCGGTCGCGGATGACGGGATCCCGGAAGCCGCGCGGCGCCATGGTCAGGCCTTCCCCTTGGCGTTCGCCTCGGCCTCGGCCTTTTCCTTCGCCTTCTTCGCCCTGATCTCCTCCGGCGTCGCCACCGTCTCGGCGCGAAGCTTGAAGTGGATCAGGATCGGGCCGGCAATGTAGATCGTCGAATAGGTGCCGACGATCAGGCCGAACAGCATCGCGAAGGTGAAGGACCGGATCGGCTCGGAACCGAAGATGAACAGCGCCCCGAGCGCGATCAGCGTCGTGACACCGGTGATGATGGTGCGGCCGAGGGTCTCGTTGATGGACAGGTCGAGGATGTCGATCATCGACATCTTCTTGTAGCGGCGCAGGTTCTCGCGCACCCGGTCATAGACGACGACCGTGTCGTTGAGCGAGAAGCCGACGATCGTCAGCACCGCCGCGATGCTCGACAGGTTGAACTCGAACGGCACGATCACATAGACGCCGAGGGTGAGCAGCACGTCGTGCAGCGTGGCGATGATGGCGCCGACGGCGAACTGCCACTCGAAGCGGAACCAGACATAGACGAGAATCGCCGCCAGGCTGACGAAGAGGGCAATCGTGCCGTTGCGGGCGAGTTCGCCCGAGACGCGCGGCCCCACCACCTCGACCCGGCGGATGTCCACCTGATCGCCGAGGGCATCCCGCACCAGGATGACGGCGCGCTGCTGGGCCTCGTCGCCGCCCTCCTGCTGGGCGACGCGGATCAGCACATGGTCCGGCGCACCGAACTCCTGCACCTGCACGTCGCCGAGATTGAGCTCGCCGAGGGTGTCGCGGATGTCGCCGATGTCGGCCGGGCCGGTCTTGGTCTGGATCTCGATGACGGTGCCACCGAGGAAGTCGATGCCGTAGTTCGGCCCGATGAGGGCAAAGGCCAGCACCGAGATGATCGACAGCGCGGCCGTGATCGGGAAGATGATCCAGCGCACCCGCATGAAGCGGAAGCGGGTGTTGTCCGGAAGGAGGCGCAGATGACGCATGATATGTCTCTCCTCGCTTCCGATCACAGCGTGATGGCGGTGGGACGCCGCCAGCGCACCCACATCGCCACCATCAGACGGGTGAAGGTGACAGCGGTGAACATGGTCGTCGCGACACCGATCGCATGAGTGATGGCAAAGCCGCAGATCGGGCCGGAACCGACGAAGAACAGCACCAGAGCGGCGATCAGGGTGGTCACGTTGGCGTCCACGATGGTGGCGAGCGCCCGCTGGAAGCCGGCGTCGATGGCACTGATGGCGGATTTGCCCGCCCGCGCCTCCTCGCGGATGCGCTCGTAGATCAGCACGTTGGAATCGACCGCGGTGCCGACGGTGAGCACGATGCCGGCGATGCCGGGCAGCGTGAGGGTCGCCCCGAGCAGGGTGACGATGGCGAAGATCAGGATGATGTTCACGACCACAGCGATATTGGCCATCATGCCGAGGAGACCATAGGTCGCCAGCATGAAGGTGCAGACGCCGACGGTGGCGACGAGAGCGGCGACCTTGCCGGCCTCGATCGAATCCGCGCCGAGGCCCGGGCCGATGGTGCGCTCCTCCACCGCCGTCAGCCGGGCAGGCAGCGCGCCGGCCCGCAGCAGCACGGCGAGATCGTTGGCGCTCTCCACCGAAAAGTTGCCGGAGATCTGGCCGGAGCCGCCGAGGATCGGCTCGCGGATGACCGGAGCCGAGATCACCTCGTCATCCAGCACGATGGCGAAGGGCCGGCCGACATTCTGCTGGGTGACCTGGGCGAACTTGCGCGCGCCGGCGGTCGAGAAGCGGAAGGAGACGATGGGCTCCCGGGTCTGGGGGGCAAAGCCTGCCTGGGCGTCGACGAGATCCTCGCCGGTCAGCAGCGGCTCTTCCTCCACCACATAGGGCGTCGGCGGATCGGTCTCGTTGGAATAGAGCACGACGCGGCCCGGCGGCACCTGGCCTTCCACCGCCTGACGCGGGTTCACGCTGGTATCCACCAGATGGAAGGTGAGCTGGGCGGTCTGGCCGACCACGGCCTTCAGGCGCTCCGGATCGTCGAGGCCCGGGGCCTCGACCAGGATGCGGTCCTCGCCCTGGCGCTGGATCGACGGATCGACGGTGCCGAGCTCGTCGACGCGGCGGCCGATGACGCCGATGGACTGGTCGACGATGGAGCGGACGCGGCGGCTGAGCCCCTGCTCGGTGAAGGCGATGCGGACCTGACCGTCATCGCCCACCGTCACGGAGAACTCGTTGACGCTCGCCGTGCCGAACAGGGTGTCGGCCAGCGGGTTCTCCAGCGGCTTCAGGCGCTCGCGGGCGAGCGGCACCTGGGCGGTGTCGCGCAGGCGCAGCTGGACGCCATCATTGACGATGCCGAGGCCGGTATAGCCGATGCGCGGCTCCTCACGCAAAAGGTTGCGCGTCTCGCCGAGGACGGTGCGGAGACGCTTCTCCGTGTAGTCCTGGCGGTCGACCTCGTAGAGCAGATAGGCGCCGCCCTGAAGATCGAGGCCGAGCACCATCTGCTTGTGGGGCAGGAAGGCAGGCCAGGATTTCACGGTCGCGGGGGAAAAGAGATTGGGCAGCACCACCACGATGGCCGCGAACACCACGCCCAGGATGAGGGTGATCTTCCAGCGCGAGAAATAGAGCATCGGGCGTCAAACTCCGCGGAAGGGAGAGCGCAGGACGCGGGCCACTCCGGGGAGACGGTGCGGCCGCGACAGGGGCGGACACCGGAAAAACTGGCCGCCCCCGCCCCCCGGACCTTCCCGGGGAACGTGCGGCCATCCGGTCCCGCCCCGGCACGGGGAAACGGAACGGTCAGATGCCGGTGCCGGAAGATCCCGCACCGGCCGGACGCCTCAGACGGCGTTGTCGTTGACGGGCTCGCCCTTGGCGCGCACCTCGGTGACGGCGGAGCGCAGCAGGCGCACCTTCACGTTCTCGCCGATGTCGACCAGCAGTTCGCTGTCGTCCACCACCTTGAGGATGCGGCCGATGAAGCCGCCGGCCGTCAGCACGGTGTCGCCA
Organism: Hyphomicrobiales bacterium; assembly: GCA_038242345.1. Lineage (GTDB taxonomy): Bacteria > Pseudomonadota > Alphaproteobacteria > Rhizobiales > Segnochrobactraceae > JBBSSF01. The sequence goes on along the minus strand of JBBSSF010000066.1, from coordinate 86 downwards.
CGGCGCAGATTCTTCACCATCTCCTGATGGGCCTTGGCGCGCTGGCGCTGCGGGCGGATGATCAGGAAATACATGATGGCGAAGAT
>JBBSSF010000065.1:0-11079 GCA_038242345.1 Hyphomicrobiales bacterium | reverse complement strand
GTGCGCAGCTGCAGCTCGCTCGTCAGCAGCGCAGACCGCGAGGCGATCGAATCGAGCGCGGCGCCCGCCGTCTCCTCGAAGGCCGAGCGCATCTCGCCCGTCCGCGTCTCCAGCAGCGCCGACACTTCCTCGACGCGCGCCGTCAGCAGCGCAGACGCCGTATCCGCCGCGCCTTCCAGCGCCTCGCGCACCACGTCCGTGCGGCTTTCCAGAACCGAGACCGCCCTGTCGGCAGACGCCTCGATCGCCGCCCGAACGCCATCGGCCTGAATGCCGAGCTCGCCCGAGATCGCCTCGGCCCGGAGCGCAACCGTGTCCAGCGTCTCCGACGTCGCCGCCGAGAACGCCTCGCGCACCTCCGCCGACCGATCCTCGATCGCCGACAGCGTCTCCGTCGCCGTCATCGACAGCGCCGCACGCACGCTCTCCGACCGGGCGGCCATCGCCGACGTCACCGCGCCGGCCTGATCCCCCAGCGCCGAAACCGCCTCGGCCGCGCTCGCCTCCAGACTCTGGCGAACCTCGCCCGTGCGCAGCTGCAGCTCGCCGGCCAGCAGCGCCGAGCGGGCGGCAATCGTGTCCAGCGCCTCGCCGGCCACCGTCTCGAAGGCCGTGCGCAGATCCGCCGTCCGGCTGTCCATCAGGCCGGACACTTCCTGGGCGCGACGGTCGAAGCTCGCCAGGGTACGATCGGCCTCGGTCTCGAAGGTCTGGCGCAGGGCTTCCGCCTTGCCCACCAGGGCATCGCCGATAATTTCGGAGCGATCGCCAAGGGCCTGCACCGCCGCCTGGGCGGGTTCCTCGAAGCGGGCGCGCAGCTCCGCCGCGCTCGTCTCCAGCAGGCCGGAGACCCGGTCCGCCTGACCGCCGATGGCAGCCTTCGCCTCGGCCCCGGCCGAGCGGATGGTGTCGTCCAGACGGGAGACCTCGGCGGACAGGCTCTCGCTGACGCTTTCCGCGCGGGACTGGATCTCCCGGGTCACCTGCTCGCCGGCCGTGGACAGCGCCGTCGCCGCCGTGGCGCTGCTGGCCGCGACGCTGTCGGTCACGGCCCTGGCATTGGCTGCCAGAAGCTCCGTCATCTCGGCGGTGCGCCCGCGCACGTCCGCCGTCACCGTCTCGCCGGTACGCTCCAGGGCCTCGGTAAGCGCCTTGCTCTCCGCCGCCATGCGCTCGGCAAACTCCGCCCCGCGGCTGGACAGACCATCCAGCAGCCGGTCTGCGCCTGCGCCAAGGGTCTCTCCGATGATGCCGGTCCGCCCGTCGAGGGCTTCCGTCAGCCGGGTGGTGCCGGTCTCCAGAATGGCGCCGATGCGCTCGGTTGCCCCTTCGGTCTCGCGCTGGATGCGCTCCACCACGGTGCGCAGCTCGTCGCCGAGATCGGTGTGGGTGCCGGAAATGGCCGAACGCACCCGCTCCGCATTGGCGACGATCGCCTCGCGCTGGGTGACCAGCTCCTCGATCAGCGCGCGGATACGGTTCTCGTTGTCGGAATAGGAGCGCTCAAGGGCAGAAACTTCGCGCCGGACCAGGATTTCCAGCTCGCCGGCCCGGGCAATCGCCCGGTCGACGCCATCGCCCATGGCCGCCACTTCGCGCCGGATCGCCTGACCGACCATGGCGATGTCGCCGACGGCGCCGCCGGCCGGCTCCGACAGGCGCAGCGCCGCATCGGTGAGGGTGCGCGAGGCGAGCCGCAGCTCCTGGGTGCGCCAGATCAGGAAGCCAATGCCGGCAATCACCGGAACCGGCAGCGCCGCTGCCAGCACCGAGGACAGGAAGCCCGGCACCCGGAGCAGCTCGGCAATGGTGCCGACGGCCGTCAGGGTGTCGGCATAGCCGAAATGGATGAGCCCGGCGCCGACGCCGGCCCAGCCGAGGGCCGCCCCGCCGGCTACATAAAGCGGTGCCCTGGAGGCGTGCCGGTCGGCCGGCAGCGCGAGGCCGCGGGCGGTCAGCCGGTCATCATTGGCCGCAACCCGCTGCAGCCCGCCGCGGCCGCCATCCCGGCCACCGCCGCCACCGCCCCGCCGGGCCGGCTCGGAGGTGCGCGGGGCGCCGGCCGGTTCCGCCGCGGCGGCCACCGCCGGAACCGCCTCGCCGGCCTCGCCCAGAAGCGCGCGCTCGACGGCGGAAGACATGATCTGTGTGGTATCGGGAGGCGTTTCCGCGGGTGCGACCGGGCTTTCAGCCGGGGCAGCCGACGCGGATCCGGAAGAACCGTCGTCCAGGTCCAGCTTCAGCGCTTCTTCCACGGCCGACAGGGCCAGCGCGGTCGCATCCTTGGACTTCGGTGTCTGGATCGCCATCTCTGTCCGCCGCCTTTTCGTCCCGATCTCGCGGAGTCCCGCACGTCCGCCCGGAGAAACCGACTCGCCTCCGGCAGACCACTCCCGAGTTTTACCCGTCCGATCCTAATGTCACATCACCACCCCCGGAACAAGGAACCGGACAGGGTGCAACATTTGGTTAACCATGAGGGGGAGTTTTCCCCCAAGCCATGGCAAACAGGAGGTTAATCGCGCACCGGTTCCCCGGCTTCCCCCCCGCGGGCGCTTGCGCTATTCCAGTTCCAGCCTCCCGACCGGACCCCGGTCCGATTCCCCCCGAACACGGACACGCGAAACCCATGGCCACCATCACCTACCTCACCGCCGAAGGAACGCCCTACAAGGTTGAGGCGAGCCCCGGCACCACGGTCATGGAGGCGGCCGTGCGTAACAACGTCCCCGGAATCGAGGCCGAATGCGGCGGCGCCTGCGCCTGTGCGACCTGCCACGTCTATGTGGACGACGCATGGACAGAGGCTACCGGCAAGCCGGAGCCCATGGAAGAGGACATGCTCGATTTCGCCTATGACGTGCGTCCGACTTCTCGCCTGTCGTGTCAGATCCGCATCACCGAGGGCCTTGATGGCCTGGTTGTCCACATCCCCGAGCGTCAGGCCTGAGCCCGAAGGGCCCCTCCGGGCCCGGCAGGACGCTCCAGATGCCGGAATGCAAGACGCCCGCCGGAAGATCCCTTCCGGCGGGCTTCTGATTCCGATTCCCGGCTGATGCCTAACGGACCGTTCACGCCCACCAGCGCGTGGGGCGGAAGCGGCCGGCCGCCTTTTCCATCACGTGGCCCAGGGAAAACAGCGTCTCCTCGCCGAACGGACGGCCGATGAGCTGAAGACCCAGCGGCAGCCCCTCGCCCGACAGCCCGGCCGGGATCGCCATGCCCGGCAGGCCAGCCAGGTTCACCGTCACGGTGAAGACGTCGTTCAGATACATCTCCACCGGCGAGGCATCGGCATTGGAGCCGATGGCAAAGGCCGGGGTCGGCGTCGCCGGCGCCAGCACGGCATCGACGCCGGCCGCAAAGGCCGTCTCGAAATCGCGCTTGATGAGGGTCCGCACCTTCTGGGCCCGGGCATAATAGGCATCATAGTAGCCGGCCGAGAGCACATAGGTGCCGATCAGGATGCGCCGCTTCACCTCGGCGCCGAAGCCGGCGGCGCGGGTCTGCTCGTACTGGTCGACGATGTCGTCGCCGGGCACGCGCAGGCCATAGCGCACGCCATCATAGCGGGCGAGGTTGGAGGACGCCTCCGCCGGCGCCACGATATAATAGGCGGCAAGCGCATGGGGGGTGGTCGGCAGCGAGATGTCGACGATCTCGGCGCCGGCCTCCTTCAGCCATTTCGCGCCCTCGGCCCACAGTGCCTCGATCTCGGCCGGCATGCCGGGCACGCGATATTCCCGCGGGATGCCGATCTTCAGCCCCTTCACCGAGCGGCCGACGGCAGCGGCATAATCCGGCACCGGCAGGTCGGCGCAGGTGGAATCCTTTGCGTCCGGCCCGGCCATGGACTTCAGGAGCAGCGCGCAGTCCTCGACGGTGCGGCCGATCGGGCCGGCCTGATCGAGGGAGGAGGCATAGGCGATGATGCCCCAGCGCGAGCAGCGGCCATAGGTCGGCTTGATGCCGACGGTGCCGGTATAGGCCGCCGGCATGCGGAGGGAGCCGCCGGTGTCCGTCGCCGTGGCGCCGGCCGCCAGCCGCGCGGCAACGGCCGCCGCCGAGCCACCGGACGAGCCGCCCGGCACCAGCGGGGTCTCGGAGTCCCGCGCCCGCCAGGGCGAGATCACCGGCCCGAAGGCGCTGGTCTCGTTGGAGGAGCCCATGGCGAACTCGTCGCACGCCACCTTGCCCAGCATCACCGCACCGTCGCGCCACAGATTGGCGGTGACGGTGGACTCATAGGGCGGCACGAAATCGGCGAGGATGCGCGAGCACGCCGTCGTGCGCACGCCCTCGGTGCAGTAGAGGTCCTTCACGCCGAGCGGAATGCCGTCGAGCGGCAGGGTCTCGCCCTTCGCGCGCCGGGCATCGGAGGCGGCGGCCATGGCGGTCGCCTTTTCCGGCGTTTCCAGCACATAGGCATTGAGGGCGCGGGCGGCGTCCATGGCGCCGAGATAGGCGCCCGTCAGCTCCACGGCGCTGAAATCGCCGGCGGCCAGGCCCTTCTGCGCCTCGGCGATGGTGAGTTCGGTCAAATCGGTCATGGCGTCCTGCGACGAACCTGAGGCGGCCGCCTGGCATCCAGGGACCGCGGAAAGACGGCGGGCGCCGGCTGCATCGGACAGCCGGCCGCGGACAGGCGGGATTATTCGACCACCTTGGGCACGAGGAAATAGCCGTCCTCGGTCGCCGGCGCGTTGGCGAGCACCTTGTCGGCGCACTCGCCGTCGGTCACCACATCGACGCGCTGGCGCAGCTTCATGCGCGCCACCGACGTCATGGGCTCCACGCCGTCGACATTGACGGCGGCCAGTTGTTCGGCGAGCCCCAGGATCGCGTCCAGTTCCTTCTGGAGGCGCGGCGCCTCGCTCTCGTCCACCGCGATCCGCGCCAGATGGGCGATCCGTTTCACGGTTGCGACGTCCACCGACATGGCCTGATCCCGCCCCTGTCTTCTTTCACACAACATGATCCGGCTATGCGGACCGCTGGCGCGGGTCTAGCATGGGGAAATGCGGAGAAGCAACGCGGGGGGACATCGCACCCGGACACCGCATGCCGTCCCGACCGTCCCCCACGCGCCGTCCCGAACTTCCGGAGAGACCCCCAATGGCCGCCGACTCCCCGACCCTTGCCGAGATCGTCGCGGGGCTCGCCCCCGGACGGCGCCTTCTCGGCCTCGATCTCGGCACCAAGACCATCGGGCTCGCCCTCTCCGATGTCCGCTTTACCATCGCCAGCCCGCTGGAGACCATCCGGCGGACGAAGTTCTCCGCCGATGCCCAGGCCCTCCTGAAGGTGACCGAGCGCCATGAGGTCGGCGCGCTGGTCATCGGCCTGCCCCTCAACATGGATGGCTCCGCCGGCCCCCGGGTGCAGGCGACCCGCGCCTTCGTGCGCAATCTGGCGCCCCTCACCCCGCTGCCGGTCGCCTACTGGGACGAGCGCCTGTCGACGGCCGCCGTCACCCGCACCCTGCTGGATGCCGATGCCTCCCGGGCGCGGCGCGGCGATCTGGTCGACAAGCTGGCCGCCGCCTACATCCTCCAGGGCGCTCTCGACCGGCTGCGCGATGATGCCCGCCGGGCCCGAGAGGCCGAGGAGGAGGCCGCCTTCTTCAGCGCCCCGACCGAGTAGGCCCCGGATGCACGGCAAGACCCAGGCGCACGACGGCGCCCGGGCTCATTCCGCCGGGCAGACATAGTCGATGATGCCGCGGGCATCATGGCGCTGGTCCAGCATGCCATAGCTGGTGCGCCACAGCCCGGCGAGCCGGGTGGACAGGAAGGCTTCCGTCAGCGCCCGCGGTGCCGAGCGGGCAAGCGCCGCGGCGGCGGCGACCAGGGCCACCTGTTCGGTGAGGATGCGCGCCGTGCCCGGATCATTGGCCGAGGCGGAGGCGGCGGCGCGGATGTCGTCCATGGGCACGTCGGCATCCTTGCCGAGATCCCGGGCGAAGAGACCGCGCACCGCCTCCACGGTCGCCGGCGAGCGGCGCGCCAGCCGGGCGACATCGAGGGCGAGCGCGTTGCCGCTGCCATCCCAGAGCGAGAGCCCCGGCGCATCGGCATAGAGCCTTGCCAGCGGATGGGGGCCGACGAAGGCGTTGCCCCCGGTGAGGTCCAGCGCCTCGGCGATGAGGGGCGGCGCGGCGCGGGTGACCCAGAACTTCACCGCCGGCGTCATCAGCCGGGCGAAGGCGGCCTCGTCGGGATTTTCCGCCGCCAGATCGAAGGAGCGGGCGAGCCGCATCACCAGCATGGTGGCAGCGGCCACATCCACGGCCATGTCGGCCAGCACCCGGCGCATCAGCGGCTGCTCGATCAGCGGCGTGCCGGCCATCATCGCGTGCCGGGCATTGTGCACCGCCCGGGCGAGCGCCGCGCGCATGGCGCCGGCCGCCATCACTGCCCCGTCCAGCCGGGTGAGCGTGGTGATCTCGGTGAGGAAGCGGGCGCCCTCGCCCTCATTGCCGATCAGCCAGCCATCGGCCTCCGCCAGATCCATTTCGGCCACGGGCGCCGAGCGCAGGCCGGCAAGATCCCGGAGCCGTGCGACATGGAGCGCGTTGCGGCTGCCATCGGCCCGGAAGCGCGGCACGAAGAACATGGACGGGCCGCCCGGCGCCCGGGCCAGCACCAGGAAGGCATCCGCCGCCGGATGGGTGAGGAAGGTCTTGGCCCCGCCGAGATGACAGACGCCGTCGCCGAGCGGCACGGCGATGGTCTCCACCGTCTCCGGGTCGCTGCCGCCCCGGCGTTCGGCCAGAGCGAGCCCCAGTGTCACGCCGACCTTGCGGGCGACCGGCAGGGAGCGGTGGTCATAACGCCTGGAGGCGATGAGCGGCAGCCAGCCATCGAGCACGTCGCGCCGGGCCGAGAGCACGGGGACGGCCGCGCTGGTCGCGCTCAGCACGCCCAGATGCCCGAGATCGGTCTGGGCGGCGAGATAGAGCCGGGCGGCGCGGGCGCCATGGCGCCGGCCGGCCTCCTCGGGCCGCTCCTCCCAGAGGGAGGACGACAGCCCCATGGTCACCGAGCGCCGCAGCAGGGCATGAAAGGCCGGGTGGCAGTCGACGTCCTCGGCCGGCTGGCCATCGGGATCGGTGCCGGGGGCCGGCGGATAGCGGTTGGCGAGCCGGGCGAACTCCGCCGCATCCGCCGATCCCGCCCAGCTTCCGGCAGACGCCAGATCGGCTTCGAGGCCCGGATCGGCAAAGGGCTCGATCGCCGCCCGGAGCGGCGGGTCCCCGGCATGGAGATCCCGGCCGGTGAAGGGGGGCAACTGACCGGACAGCGCACGGGTCGCGAATCGATCAGTCGCCAGAGCGCGGCGCGGGTCGGTCGATGGATCCACGGACTGTTCCAGCTTTCTCGGGACGACAGGCGCCCGCCCCCGACAGGAGCGGGACTCGCCCCTCATGTTAGACGACCGATCCGCCTTCGCCTATGCACTGCGGTGCGCGGGACCGGGGATCTTGCCGCGGAGGCGTGGCCCTTCCCGCGAGAAGCGGTCATCTGCCCCTGCGGGTCCCTTGCGACGCCGGCCGATTTGGGCTTTACAGCGTGGCTCATGACCGACGCCGCTCTCCGCCCGATCGCCTTCCCGCACCGGCACCTGCTCGGCATCGAGCAGCTGTCGCCCTCCGACATCCTCGTCCTCCTCGACCTCGCCGAGGAGGCGGTGCTGCTCAATCGCCAGGTGGAGAAGAAGCGCTCCGCCCTGAGGGGCCGCACCCAGATCAACCTCTTCTTCGAGGCCTCCACCCGCACCCAGTCGTCCTTCGAGCTGGCGGGCAAGCGCCTCGGCGCCGACGTGATGAACATGTCGGTCGCCTCCTCCTCGGTGAAGAAGGGCGAAACCCTCATCGACACCGCCCAGACGCTGAACGCCATGCGGCCCGACATCCTGGTCGTGCGCCATCATGCCGCCGGCGCCGTGGAGCTGCTGTCGCGCAAGGTGAGCTGCTCGGTGGTGAATGCCGGCGACGGCGCCCACGAGCACCCGACCCAGGCGCTGCTGGATGCCCTCACCATCCGCCGCAACAAGGGCCGCATCGCCGGGCTCACCGTCGCCATCTGCGGCGACATCCTGCATTCCCGGGTCGCCCGTTCCAACATCCTGCTGCTGTCGCGCCTTGGCGCCCGGGTGCGGGTGGTCGCGCCGCCGACCCTCCTGCCCGCCGGCATCCACAACATGGGCGTGGAGGTCTTCACCCGCATGCGCGAGGGCCTCGCCGGCGCCGACATCGTCATGATGCTGCGCCTCCAGCGCGAGCGCATGGATGGCGGCTTCGTGCCGTCGACGCGGGAATATTTCCATTATTGGGGGCTGGATGCAGAAAAGCTCGCCTTCGCCGCCCCCGGCGCCATCGTCATGCACCCGGGGCCGATGAACCGCGGCGTGGAGATCGACCCGGCGATTGCCGACGGTCCCCAGAGCGTCATCGGCGAGCAGGTGGAAATGGGCGTCGCCGTCCGCATGGCGGTGCTGGAAGCGCTCTCCCGGCACCTGCCGACCTGATCCGGTCCGGATCCGCACGGCCGGCCCGACTGCCGGCTGCCTTGCCGGGAGCCCTGCTCCCGGGTCCGCCGCCGGCCCGCCGGCCCGGACGGAACCCCACGGAAAGACCTGACCCATGGAAGCGGTGCAGCCCCCGATCCTGTTCACCCATGCCCGCGTGGTGGATCCCGCCCGGGATCTCGACGCGACCGGCGCCGTGCTGGTGGCGGACGGCCGGATCGTGGCCGCCGGTCCCGGGGCCCTCAACCAGGGTGCTCCCGAGGGCGCGGAAATCATCGACTGCCGCGGCCAGCTCATCGCGCCCGGCCTCGTCGACATGCGCGTCTTCATCGGCGAGCCGGGTCACGAGCACCGCGAGACCCTGGCCAGCGCCTCCCAGGCGGCGGCGGCCGGCGGCGTGACGACCATCGTCACCATGCCCGACACCGATCCGGTGATCGACGATCCGGCGCTGGTGGATTTCGTGCTGCGCCGCGCCCGGGACACGGCCATCGTCCGCGTCCACCCGATGGCGGCCCTCACCAAGGGCATGGCCGGCCGGGAAATGACCGAGATCGGCCTCCTGTGCGAGGCCGGCGCCGTCGCCTTCACCGATGGCCACAAGCCCGTCGGCAACTCCCGCGTCATGCGCCGGGCCCTCACCTATGCGCGCGAGTTCGGCGCCCTCGTCGTGCACCAGCCCGAGGATACCGACCTCGTCGGCTCCGGCGTGATGAACGAGGGCGAGACCGCCAGCCGGCTCGGCCTCTCCGGCATTCCGCGGGAAGCCGAGATCATCATGGTGGAGCGCGACATGCGGCTCGCCGCGCTGACCCGCGGCCGCTACCACGCCGCCCAGATCTCGTGTGCCGAATCGGCCGCCGCCATCCGCGCCGCCAAGAACCGCGGCGCCGATGTCACCGCCGGCATCTCCATCACCCATCTGACGCTCAACGAGATGGATGTGGTGGGCTACCGCACCTTCCTGAAGCTGTCGCCGCCGCTTCGTGCCGAGGCCGACCGCCTCGCCATGATCGAGGCGATTGCCGACGGCACCATCGACATCATCGTCTCCAGCCACGACCCCCAGGACGTGGAGACCAAGCGTCATCCCTTTGCCGACGCCGCCGATGGCGCCGTCGGGCTGGAAACCCTGCTCGCCGCCGGCCTGCGCCTCGTCCACAACGAGCAGCTCGGGCTGAAGCGGCTGATCGAGGTGCTCGCCACGGCGCCGGCCCGCCGCCTCGGGCTGGAAGCCGGAACCCTCGCCCCCGGGGCGCCGGCCGACCTGATCCAGGTGGATACCGGCGCGCCCTTCGTCGTCTCGGACACGGACATCGTCTCCAAGTCCAAGAACACCCCGTTCGAGGGGGCCCGCTTCCAGGGGCGCGTCCTGCGCACGCTGGTTGCAGGCCGCACCGTCCACGCCTACGCTTGAGGCCGTCCGCTCCGGGCCGGCCCCGGATTCGCCGGTCGGGAGAGATTGCCCCGTGCTCGATCAGCTCGCCCTTCTCGACCAGGTCACCTGGTCCCCCCTGTGGCCGGATCTCGTTCTGGCCGCCGGCTTCGGCTATCTGTGCGGGTCGATCCCGTTCGGCCTGATCTTCACACGCGCCGCCGGCCTCGGCGACATCCGCGGGATCGGATCGGGCAATATCGGCGCCACCAATGTCCTGCGCACCGGCAACAAGAAGATCGCCGCCGCCACCCTTCTGTGCGATGCGCTGAAGGGCACGGCTGCCGTGCTGCTCGCCCGGCTCTATGGCTTCGATCTCGGCTTCGTCGCCGCCATCGGCGCCTTTCTCGGCCATCTCTTTCCGGTCTGGCTGGGCTTTCGCGGCGGCAAGGGCGTCGCCACCTATATCGGCGTGCTCCTCGGCCTGTGGTGGCCGGCGGCCATCGGCTTCTGCGCCTTCTGGCTGCTGACGGCCAAGATCACCCGTTATTCCTCGCTGTCCGCCCTGCTGGCGGCGCTGGCCACGCCGATCGTGCTGATCGGCATGGGGCGCACGCTCCTCGGCCTGGTCATGGCGCTGCTGTCGCTCCTGCTGTGGATCCGGCACCATGAGAATATCCGCCGGCTGCTGGCCGGCACCGAAAGCCGGATCGGGCAGAAGAAATGAGCCGTCCCCGCGCCCCTCTGGCCCTGACGCATGACCAGAAGCGGGCGTGGCTGCGGCTGATCCGGTCCGAAAATGTCGGACCGGCCACCTTCCGCACCCTCATCAACCATTTTGGCGGCGCCCAGGCGGCGCTGGCCGCGCTGCCCGATCTCGCCCGCCGCGGCGGTGGCCGGCCGGTCATCATCGCCTCCGAGGCCGAGATCGACCGCGAGCTGGCCGCGGCCGATGCCGCCGGCGCCCGCTTCGTGGCGCTGGGCGAGGCCGACTATCCCCATGATCTCGCCCGCATCGAGGCGCCGCCGCCGCTGATCGCCGTCACCGGCTCGGGCGAGACCCTGCGCCGGCCGGCGGTCGCCCTGGTCGGCGCCCGCACCGCCTCCCTCGGCGGGCGCAAGATCGCCGCCCTGATCGCCCATGATCTCGGCATGGCCGATCTCGTCATCGTCTC
>JBBSSF010000064.1:0-11125 GCA_038242345.1 Hyphomicrobiales bacterium | reverse complement strand
GACCTCCGTCGCCGGCTTGCCGCCGACGCCGGTGGCAAGCGCCGCATTGTTCACGAGGCCGTCAATCGCGCCATAGTCCGTCGCCAGCGTCGCGCCGAAGGCCGCGATGGAGGCGGGATCGGCCTGATCGTAGGCGAGGAAGCGGGCATCCGCCCCGCCCGCGCGCAGGTCGGCGGCGGCGGCCTCGCCGCCCGCCGCATCCCGGTCGGCCAGGATCACCCGGGCGGCACCGGCGGCCACGATCGCATCGGCAAAGGCCCGGCCGAGGCCGCGGGCGGCCCCGGTCACCAGGATGGTGCGGCCGGCAAGCGAGATCGGACCGGCAGCGGCGGGAGAAGTCTCGGGGGACATCGCAGTCTCTTCTGAAAGCGGGCGGCGCGGTCGGGATCAGGCGGCCGTGCGGTTGCGCGACGGCATCCAGTGCAGCACCCGGCCCTCGATGACGACGATCACGCCATAGAGGAGCAGGCCCACCACCGTCAGCATGATGATGGAGACGAACACCATGGCGGTGTTGCCGGCGCCCTCGCCGAAGGTGAGGAGATAGCCGAGGCCGGTGTTGCCGCCGACCAGCTCGCCGACGAGGACACCGATGACGGCGAGCGTCGCGGCGATGCGCAGCCCCGCGAACATCGGCGGCAGGGAGGCCGGAAACTGGACCTTCCAGAACACCTGCAGCCGGCTGGCGGTGAACGCCCGGGCGAGCCGCACGATGTCGGGGTCGATGGCGCGGACGGCGGAGAGCACGTTGACCATGACGGGGAAGAACACGATCAGCACCGCGACCAGGATCTTCGGCGTCACCGAATAGCCGAACCAGATGACGAAGAGCGGGGCGAAGGCCACCTTCGGCGCGATCTGGAGGGCGAGGATATAGGGCGAGAGCACGAATTCCGCCGTCGGCGACATGCCGAGCACGAAGCCGCAGAAGATGCCGAGCGCAATGCCGAGCAGGAAGCCCACGACCACCTGAAAGGCCGTGACCCCGGTGTGATAGAGCAGATGCTCGTGCTCCAGCATGTAGACGAACTCGCTGCCGACCTTCGACAGCGGCGGGATGATGAAGGGCGGGATGCCCATCAGCCCCGGCCCCCACTGCCAGGCGGCGAGGAAGACGAGGAACAGCAGGAAACCGAGGGCGACCATCACCCGGGTCTCGGCATTCGCGGTGGCAGTCATCGGGGGCAGCCTTCTGGATGCAGCGGACGTCAGGGGCCCGGGGCGCAGGTTCGGGCGAAGCGGTCACCGGTTCGCACACGGAAAATGCGTCCCGTCAGACTGCTCTGCGGGTCCCCCGTCCGGGGCTGTCGGAAGCGTCGGCAGGCTGCCGGGGAACGGGCTCCCCCTCCCCGGCAACCTCGCATCACTTCACGAACTGGTGGGTGGAGAGTTCGTCGACCGGGGTCTTCTCGCGCACGATGCCCTGGGCGACGTAGAAGTCCTGAAGATCGGCCAGACGCCTGGCGTCCATCTCGCCAAGCACCGCCTGGTCGGGATAGACATAGGTGTTGAACATCTCGAAGATCCGGGTGATCTGCTTCTCTCGGCCGGCATGGGCCGGCACGGCCTTGACATAATCGGCGGCGGCTGCCGCCGGATCGTCCATGATCGCCTTCATGCCCTTGAGGGTGGCGCGGACGAGCTTCTGCACCAGCTCCGGGTTCTTCTCGATGACCGCGTCGGAGGCGATGATCGCCTGGGCCATGGAGCGGAAATATTTGTCCGACGGGATGACCTGGATCTTCAGGTCCGGGCTCTGCTCGGTGGCGTTGAAGATCCAGTCGGGCACGGCGGCCATGGCATCGGCCTGACCGGCGGCAAAGAGCTTCCAGGTGTTCACCGGGCCGGTCGCCTGGGCATCGACATCATCCTTGGTCAGGCCGACGGCGGCGAGCATGCCGAGAAGCGAGAAATAGGTGGTGTCCTGATAGGCCATCACGGTGATGGTCTTGCCCTTCAGGTCCTGGATCGACGGCACCTTGTCCTTGTTGAGGACGAGCTGGGTCAGCGAATGGCCGCCGAGCACCGCCACCGCCTTCACCGGCACGCCGTTGGCGCGCACCATGATCGGGGTATCGCCGATGGCGCCGCCCACCGGCGCATTGCCGGCGCCCACCTGCTTGGCGACATCGACGCCGCCCTTGGCGATCTGGAAGGTCACGTCGAGGCCCTCGTCGGCATAGTAGCCGCGGGCCTGGGCCACCATCCACGGCCCGAAGGTGGGCAGCGAGGACGGCGCCGGCAGCAGATAGGTGACGGCTTCCGCCGCCCCTGCCGGACCGGCACAGAGCGCCGCAGCGGTAAGCCCGCCGGCGACGACGAAAGATCCCAGAAGCGAACGGACGCGCAGCAGCATGGCAGAACCCTTTTTCCCGACCCGGGCGGAGAAGATCAGGCGTTGGCCTCGTCGATGTGAAGCAGTTCCATGAGACGCCCGACGATGGGGCCGACGCGCGTGTGCTTGCGCCGCTCCAGCGGGTTCTCGCGGTTCGGAATGTCGACGATGATCTCGTCGACGAGAGTGCCCGGCCGCTTGCTCATCACCAGAATGCGGTCGGAGAGCGCGATCGCCTCGACGAGATCATGAGTGACGAACAGCGCCGTCTTGCCGGTTTCGGCCAGCGTGCGGCCGAGATCCTGCTGCAGCACCATCTTGGTCTGGGCGTCGAGGGCCGAGAAGGGCTCGTCCATCAGCAGGACGGACGGATTGACGGCCAGCGTGCGCGCCATCGCCGCGCGCTGGCGCATGCCGCCGGACAGCTGGTGCGGATAATGGTTGGCGAAGTCGGTCAGCCGGCACTTGGCCAGAAGATCCAGCGCCTTGTGCTCCCGCTCGGCCGCCGGGCGGTGCAGGATCTCCAGCCCGAATTCCACATTCTGCCGGATGGTGCGCCAGGGCAGCAGCAGATCCTTCTGCAGCATGAAGGCGACATGGGCGGACGGCTTCGTCACCGCCTCGCCATCGACGAACACCGTGCCCTCGGTCGCCGGATCGAGCCCGGACCCCATGTTAAGGAGCGTGCTCTTGCCGCAGCCCGACGGGCCGATCAGCGACACGATCTCGCCGTCGCGGATCTGGAAATTCAGATGTTCCACCGCCGTCACCGGCGCAGCCCCGCGCCCGCCGCCGAAGCGCTTGGTCACATTGCGAAATTCAAGGCGTACACGGGACATCGGGTCGAACCTTGGGTCGGTGGCCGCGGGCTCCCCGCTCAAGGCGGGTCCGTCAGGAACCACAACGTTTCATATCAGAAACGTCATTTCGAACTTGAAACATCGTAAGTTCGGGCACCCCGTCTTGTAAAGACGGCCGGGGGCGCAATTTTTTCGCGCCCCCTGCCCTTTTTTCGCGCAGGGCGTCAGCTGCGATCGGTCAGGAATTTCGGCGCCTTGGCCTGGGCGGCGGCCGGCGGCGGGGCGGCCTGGCGGCGGGTGTTGCCATCGAGGCCACCGGCGACGGCCCATTCGGCGAAGACCGTCGGGCCGGGCTCGAAATCGCGCGGCAGCCACTTCTCGGTCAGCACGTCCTCGTCGGCATAATATTCGACCAGCGCCCCGGCCGGGTTCTGGAAATACCAGAAGAAGGCCGAGGACACCGGATGTCGGCCGGGGCCAAGCTGGGTGGTCCAGCCGGCGCGCGACATGGCGAGGCCGCCGCCGAACACCTCGTAGATGTCGCGCACGGTGTAGGCGACATGGTTGAGGCCCTGCTTGCCATCGGGCAGCTGCAGCAGGAACAGGTCGTGGTGGCCGCCGCGCGGTGCGGTGCGCAGGAAGGCGCCGCGGCCGGGATAGCGGTCGGATTCCACGAAGCCCAGCGCCTCATAGAAGCTGCGGGCCGCTGTCAGGTTCTGGGTGAAGAACACGACATGACCGACCTCGATCGGCACGGCGCGGTCATAGAAGCCGGCCGGCGCATCGACGCGGGCGGCCTGATCCCAGGTGTTGGCCGGCAGACCCGTGACCTCGACAGCCCGCTTGCGGCTGACCCGCACGCCCACGCGCACGCCATTGGGATCGGTGCAGAACAGCGTTCCGTCGCTCTCGGCAAAGCCCGGCCGGGCCGCCATCACCGGGCGCAGGCGATCGAGATCGGCCACGCTCTCCGCCGACCACACCACCTCGCGCAAGGTCGGGCCCGGCTCCATGGCCGGCGGCAGCGCCGGATCATCGGCCCGGCGCATCTGCACCTGACAGCCATTGAGGGTCTCGAAATCGAGCCCGTCCGGCCCCTCGCCGACCAAGGTCAGGCCCCAGTCGAGAAAGAAGCGCCGGCAGGCGTCCATGTCCTCGACGCCATGGGTGATGCGGTCAATCCCGGTGATGCTCATGGGGGGAACACGCCTTCCGTCGGGAAATGAGAGATCAAAGATCCAGCACGAGGCGGGCGCCCTTTGCCCGCGACACGCAGATCATGAGGGTCTTGTTGGCCGCCTTCTCGGCAGCCGTCAGCACGCTGTCGCGATGGTCCGGCTCGCCGGAGACAAGCCGCGTCTCGCAGGAGCCGCAGATGCCCTCGCAGCACGAGGTGGCGGTGCGGATGCCCGCCCCTTCCAGCACGTCGGCGATCGACCTGCCCGGCGGCACCAAGAGCACCGTGCCGGACTTCGCCAGCTCCACCTCGAAGGGCGCCTCGACGGCCGCCGCCTGGGGCTTGGCCTGAAAATATTCCAGATGCACCTGCTCCACCGGCAGGCCGGCGGTCGCCGCCTCAAAGGCCGCAAGCATCGGCAGCGGGCCGCAGCAATAGAAGTGGGCGCTCTCGGGAGCCGCCGCGACGATCGCCTTGATGTCGAGCGGAGCACCGGCCACCGCATCCACATGCAGGTGGAAGTCCGGCGTCAGCGGCTGCACCAGATCGAGGAAGGCGGCGCGTGACGGGTCGCGCACGGCATAATGGAAGGCGAAGGGCCGGCCGATTGTCTTCAGCCGCTGGGCCATGGCCGCCATCGGCGTGATGCCGATGCCGCCGGCGATCAGCACCGTGACCGGCGCTGCCTCTTCCAGCGGGAAATGATTGCGCGGTCCCTCCACATCGACCTTCTGGCCGACGCGCAGGTCGCGATGGACGAAGCGCGAGCCGCCGCGCGAGGCCGGATCCAGCCCGATGCCGAGGACGTAGCGATGCCGCTCGGCCGGATCATTGGCCAGCGAATAGCTCCGCGTCAGGCCGTTCGGCAGGATCAGGTCGACATGGGCGCCGGCGGTGAAGGCGGGCAGTTCGCCTCCGGCGGGATCCCGCAGCTCGACGGCCAGAATGCCCTCGGCCGCCCATTCGATGCGATGGACGCGCAGGCTCATGCGGATGGAGGTCGCGGACATCGGCAGGGGTCCCCCGGATCAGGAAAGGTCGGTCGCCGTGCGGAGATCGGCGGCAAGGTCGGCAACGGCATCCACTTCCACCAGAAGGCCGGGAAAGGCCAGCGCCGGCGTGCCGACCAGGGTGGAACAGGGATAGACCGGGCCGAAGAGAGCGGCCCGCGCCGCATTGACCCCGGCCTTCTGCTCCATGTCCACCAGATGGATGACGAGCTTCACCACATTGTGCAGCCCGCCGCCGGCCGCCTCCAGCCGGGCCTTCAGGGCCTCGATGCAGGCCCGTGTCTGGCCTTCCACGCTGTCGCCGCCGCGGATGACGCCGCCCGGACCCCGCGCCGTGATGCCGGAGACGTGCACCGCCGTCCCCACCACCAGACAGGTCGACCAGGTGGCCCCCGGGGGAGTTCCCTCCCCCGGCGCCGTGACGCGCCGGACCGGCAGCGGATCAGGCCGCATGGCCGGCCTCGGCCAGCGCCGAGAGCTGCTCGACGGCCAGCGCCTTCAGGCGACGGCGCAGGCGCACGAGGCCCATGTCGTGCTGGTAGAGGATCTCGCGCTTGCGGGCGTCGGGCTCGCACTGCTCCAGCATGACGCGATCCTGCTCCAGCACCGCCCAGTGGCGGGCTTCCAGCCGGTTCTTGTAGAGGAAGCGCCAGGCGTCGCGCTGCCAGCCATCCACCTTGCGGCAGCGCCAGTGGGTAACGGCGGCCATGGTGTCGGTGATCGGGGTGTAGGTGCCGACAATGTGGAAGTTGCCGCCGGGACCGCCGGTCTTCGGATAGGGGATTTCCAGCCGCATCCAGTGGGTGCCGGTCTCGCCCCATTCGGTCCAGTCGAAATTGACGTTGCGCTGGCCTTCCTTCTCGAACACGTAGCCGTGCTCGGTGTCGCGGATGCGGAAGGCGGCCTGGCTCTCGCCAAAGGACATGGAATGGGACTGGCGATGCAGATAGGTGCCGTGCATCGGGTCCATCACGTTGTCCATGACGTAGCGATAGTCACCGGCCCATTCGGCATAGCAGAGGAAGGCCGAGAACTCCGGCGACGAAAGCTCTTCCGGCAGGATCAGCTCCGGCGGCTCGGGATGCAGCGCGTCGCCGACATAGGCCCAGATCATGCCGGCCCGCTCCTGAGCCGGGAACGACTTGGTGGCCTTCATGCCTTCCAGCCGGCAGCCCGGCGCACCCGGAACCGCAACGGCGACGCCATCCTTGTCGACCTGCACGCCATGATAGCCGCAGGCGATGCGGTCACCCATGGGGATGCCGAGGGAGAGCGGCGCGCCGCGATGGGGGCAGTGGTCCTCCAGGATATGGACCTTGCCGGACATGTCGCGCCACAGCGCCATCTTGTAGCCGCAGCGGCGCAGCGAAACCGGCGTCTCGGCCACGAAGCCGGAGGGGCACAGCGCGTACCAGATGTTGCGCAGGCCCTTGGCGACCAGGGCGTCGGCGGCATCGTCGGTGATCTGGGTCATGTCGGATCTCCTGTCGGCCGGCTCAGGCGCCGAGACGCTTCATTTCGGCGGCGAACAGCTCCGGGGTCCAGCTCTGGCCTTCCGGGGCGGGCACGCACATCAGGTTGAGATTGGCGGCCAGCCCCGCAAGATCATGGATCCCGGCGGCATAGCTGCGCTCGATCCCCTCGGCGAGGAGGTTCTCATACTCGGTCGGCTCGGCCGTCCGGGTCTGGTGGATGACGAGATACTGCGAAAGCGGCTTGGCCATCACTTGCCTCCGTTGCGAACACGGTCGCGAATGCGTTCCCGGACCGGGACGAAATCATAGGTCGGATAAATTTCGGTGCGGAACACGCCCCAGGCCGACCGTTCCAGCTCGACGTTCACCACCGGCAGCAGACGCGGCGGCATCCGCAGGGTGACGATCTGGCCGAAGCCCATGGCGACCGTCCACGAGACCACCTCCACGCCCTCGGGCGGAAAGCGCTCCCACCAGTCCGCCTCCTTCAGCCGCGTCTGCACGGCGTCCAGATTGTTCGACTGGTCATGACGCAGGAAGACGGTGACCGTCACCCGGTCCGCATCCTTGTCCGCTGCGGCTTCGCTCATTCCGCCCGCTCCGCCTCTCTGCGCAGACCGCCTCTGCCCGGCATCGGACCGGGCTTGCCGGCACTGTCTGCTGTCGGGGTCGATGTTTCATTAGAGAAACATCATTTCGTATTTGCAACATCCTAGGAGATGGTCTAGGCTTTGTAAAGTCAGTTTCGTTCCAGACGGACACGTCCGGACTGCCCAAAAGCTCAGCAACTCCGACATTTGATGTGCAGATGCGAAGAAATGGCCACCCCGGTCGTCGATCGCTTCCTGACAGGACAAGTGAATCCGGTGGGTGCAGTGCGAAAGAACCGGGCAGGACCTGACCGGTTCCAGATCTTTCGCCGCTGCCCTCATTCAATGAAACGGAACGGGCGTGGCAGAACCGGGTCTCGTCTGGTTGGGAAGCTGACATCTGATCGACCGGCGACCGCCTCACCCGGCCGTCCCGTCATCGGCTGAAGACGGAGCGCGCGATGAATCTTGATCTCGAAGGCCGGACCGTCGTCGTCACTGGCGGCACCTCCGGCATCGGCCTGGCCGCCGTGCACGGCTTCCTTGCCGAAGGGGCCTTCGTGGCGCTGTGCGGGCGCGATGCCGGCCGGCTGGAGGCGACCCGGGCCGATCTCGCCGCCCGCTTCGGCGCCGACCGCTTTCTGGTCGCCCCGTGCGACGTGACCAAGGCCGACGACGTCACCGCCTTTGCCGAGGCCGTGCGCGCGGCCCGCGGCGGGCTCGACATTCTCGTCAACAATGCCGGACAGGGCCGCGTCTCGACCTTCGACAGCACCACGGATGCCGACTGGCATGCCGAGCTGGAGCTGAAATTCTTCAGCCAGATCCTGCCCATCCGCGCCTTCCTGCCGCTCCTGAAGGAGAGCCCGGCCGCGGCGATCGTGGCGGTGAACTCGCTGCTCGCCTACCAGCCGGAACCGCACATGGTGTGCACCTCGGCGGCGCGCGCCGGCGTGCAGAACCTCCTGAAATCCCTCTCGGTGGAGCTGGCCCCGGCAATCCGGGTCAACTCCATCGTGCTCGGCCTCATCGAGAGCGGCCAGTGGGAGCGGCGCTTTGCGGCCCGCCACGACAAGTCCGTCGATCGCGACACCTGGTTCGCCGATCTCGCCCGCTCCAAGCACATCCCCCGCGCGCGCCTCGGCAAGGCGGACGAGGTCGCCAGGGCGATCGTCTTCCTCGCCTCGCCAGCCGCTTCCTACATCACCGGCGCCCAGCTCGAAGTTTCGGGCGGCGTGTCCCGCTTCATCTGAGAGGGTGCCATGACCATCCAGCCCGCGAGCCTGTCCATGACCACCATCCCGGAGATTGCCGTCGGCGACCTCATCGCCGAAGCTCTGGCCGATGCCGGCGTCACCACCCTCTTCGGCGTGATCTCCATTCACAACATGCCGATTCTGGATGCCGTGCTGCGCCAGGGCCGCATCCGCTTCGTGCCCGCCCGCGGCGAGGCCGGCGCCATGAACATGGCCGATGCCTATGCCCGCGTCGCCAGTGGCCTCGGCGTGGTGCTGACCTCCACGGGGACGGCGGCCGGCAACGCCGCCGGCGCCCAGGTGGAAGCGCTGACCGCCGGATCGCCGGTGCTGCACATCACCACCACCGTCGACACCCAGTTCATGGACCGCGACCGCGCCGCCATCCATGACGTGCCGCGCCAGCCGGACATGCTGAAGGCGGTGTCCAAGGCCTATTTCCGCATCTGGGAGGCCCGCGGCGCGCTTTCCACCCTCCAGGCCGCCATGAGCGCGGCGCTGTCGGCCCCCACCGGCCCGGTCAGCCTTGAAATCCCCGTCGACGTGCAGCGCGGCCTTGCCCCGCGGCCGCTGGTGGCCGGTGGCCCGACGCTTGCCGTGCTGCCGCCGGATCCGGCCCGTCTC
Organism: Hyphomicrobiales bacterium; assembly: GCA_038242345.1. Classification (GTDB taxonomy): domain Bacteria; phylum Pseudomonadota; class Alphaproteobacteria; order Rhizobiales; family Segnochrobactraceae; genus JBBSSF01. The sequence continues at coordinate 1,858 of JBBSSF010000064.1, read as the reverse complement.
GATGTCATCGCCGATCTGGTGAAGAAAGCCCGCCGGCCGGTGCTGTTCGTCGGCGGCGGCGCCCGCAGCGCCCGGGAGGCGGCCACCGCCCTCGTCGAGCGCGGCTTTGCCGCCGTCACCTCCACCAATGGCCGCGCCGTGGTGCCGGAGGATCATCCGCATTCGCTCGGCGCCTTCAACATGACGCCGGACGCACAGGCGATCTATGACGCCGCCGATCTCGTGCTGGTGGTCGGCACGCGGCTGCGCGGCAACGAGACCCGCAACAACCTGATGCGCCTGCCCCGGCCCTTCATCCAGATCGACGCCGAGGCAACCCAGGGCGGCCGCAACTATCCGGTCGACCTGTTCCTGCATGCCGATGCGAAGCTGGCGCTGGAAGGGCTGCTCGCCCGCCTGCCGGAAAAGCTCGACACCGACGCCGGCTTCCTCGCCTCCGTCACCACGGCGCGGGCCAAGGGCGAGGCGGCGCTGCTGGCCCAGCTCGGCCCCTATGAGACGGTTGCCAAGGTGATGCGCGACCGGGTGTTCCGGGAGGCCCGGCCGTTCATCCGTGACGTCACCATCTCCAACTCCACCTTCGGCAACCGCTTCGTGTCACTGGCCGCCCCCAATCTCGGCGTCCATGCGCTGGGCGGCGGCATCGGTCAGGGTGTCGCCATGTCGGTGGGCGGCGCCATTGCCGGCGGCGCCGTCAAGTCGGTGGCCCTCGTCGGCGATGGCGGCACCCAGCTCAATCTCGGCGAGCTGGCGACGGTTGCGGAAGAAAACTGCAATCTCGTCATCGTGCTGATGAATGACTGCGCCTATGGCGTCATCTCCAACATTCAGGATGCGCAATATGACGGCCGGCGCGCCTTCTGCCGGCTGCGCACTCCGGATTTCGGCCTGCTGTGCCAGTCCATCGGCCTCCCCCACCGCAAGATCAGCCGCATCGAGGACTTCGAGCCGGCGTTCGACGCGGCGCTCGGCCAGCCCGGCGCGGTGATGCTGGAAGTCGACATGATCGCCATCGGCCCGTTCGCCCAGCCCTTCGGCGGCCCGCCGGCCGGTGCCGCGGGGGGCGCGCGGTGAGCACCCTCGGCGTCGTCGGCTACGGCACCATCGCGGCGCTGGCCCTTGAGGCCGTGGCGGACAACCTGCCCCGGCCACTGGACCGGCTGGTCATCAGCGCCCGCCCCGACGGCCGCGCCCGCGCCGAGGCGCTGGCCGACCGGCTGGGCCCGCGCCTTGCCCCGGAGCGGCTTGTCGTCACCGACACCGACGCGCTGCTCGCCGCCCGGCCGGATTTCCTTGTGGAGGCCGCCGGCCACGGTGCTGTCGCCGAGATCGGCCCGGCAGCGCTTGCCGCCGGCATCGACCTGATGATTTCCTCCGTCGGCGCCCTCGTCGACGGCGACCTGCACGCCCGCATGAAAGAGGCGGCGCTGACCGGCGGCAGCCGGCTCACCCTGCTGCCCGGCGCCATCGGCGGGCTCGACATTCTGGCCGCCGCCCGGCTGTCGGGTCTCGTCTCGGTCACCTATGTTTCGCGCAAGCCGCCGGCCGCCTGGGCCGGCACGCCGGCCGAGACCCTAGTCGACCTCTCCGCCATCACCACGCCCACCGTGTTCTTCGAGGGCAGTGCGCGGGAGGCGGCCCGGGATTTTCCGAAGAATGCCAACGTTGCCGCCACCGTGGCGCTCACCGGCCTCGGGCTGGAGCGCACCCGGGTGCGGCTGGTGGCAGATCCGCAAACCGCCGGCTGCAATGTGCACGAGATCGCCTTCCAGTCCGCCGCCACCGACGTGACGCTGCGCATCGAGGGCCGTCCGGCCGCTTCCAACCCCAAGACCTCGGCGACGACGGGCTTTTCGCT
>JBBSSF010000063.1:0-11142 GCA_038242345.1 Hyphomicrobiales bacterium | reverse complement strand
TGAAGAATTCCGGCTACAATGAGGAGATGAACTACACCGACTGCGTCATGGTGGTCGATACGGACACCCTGACGCCGGTGCCGTGGCTGGAAAAGACCGGCCGGGTGATCTGCGATACCATGTGGTATGACGGCACCCCGCAGATGGCCGCGCCGCGGCTGCTCTTGAAGAAGATGCTCAACATCGCCGACAGCCTCGGCTATACGGTGAAAATGGGCCACGAGTTCGAGTTCTACGTGGTCGATGCGGAGACGAAGAAGCCGATCTTCGACGGTCAGCCGATCTTCGCCACTGCCAAGACCCATGCGCTGCCGGCCATCGACAACCTCATCCGCGTCTGCCAGTCCCAGGGCATCGACATCATCACCTATAATGTCGAGCATGGCCCCGGTCAGGTCGAGATCAACTATTCGGCCCAGGATGGTGTTGCGGCGTCGGATCGGGCCTTTGTCTTCAAGGGCACGGTGAAGGAATATCTGGCCAAGGAAGGCCTGCTCGCCACCTTCATGACCAAGCCCTACAAGGGGCTGTCGGGCAGCTGCTCGCATTTCCACATCTCGCTGCTGGACAAGGAGACCGGAGAGAACGCCTTCCTCGATCTCGCCGATGCGGATGGCCTGTCGACCAGCTGCAAGAGCTTCATCCAGGGCGTGCTGGATCATGCCCGCGCCGCCATGGCGGTGTGGAGCCCGACGCCCAACTGCTATCGCCGCATCCGCCCGCACACCTATGCCCCGTCCAACATCTCCTGGGGCATTCAGGACCGCTCGGCCTCGGTGCGGGTGAAGGCCAGCAAGGATCAGGCGACCCATATCGAGGTGCGCGTTCCGGCCGCTCTCTCCAACCCCTATCTGGTGGCCGCCTCCACCATCGGCGCCGGCCTTCTCGGCCTGATGCAGAAGCGGGACCTGATCCCGGCCGGCTCCGGCCCGAAGGAGGATGATCCGCGCTATCCGAAGCTGCCGACCGAGATCGACGATGCGCTGGATGCCTTCGAGGCCGACATGGCGCTGCGCGACATCCTCGGCGAGGAGTTCGTGAAGGTCTATCTGGCCATGAAGCGTCAGGAGGCGGCGCGTCTGCGCGACGAGATCCCGCCGGCCGAGACGAAGGAATATTTCGACCTCTACTGATCGCCGGCGCGCGGATGCGGTCGGCACTTCGTGCGTCTCGCCCGTGATGTGACGCGGCCGACGGCAAACCGACGGCCACGCGGCGCAATCCTTGCCCCCGGGCAGGCAGATCGGCCTGCCCGGGGGGCTCTTCCCGGAGAAGACGGTCCGTGTGGCCGGCCTCCGGAGCGGCCCGGGTGCTCTGGCCGGCGGCTTTCCGGGGGGCTCCTGTCCCGGCAGCGGCTGTCCGGTATCGGGCCGCCCGTTCCCCGTCGCCCCGGGTCGCGGAGCCCGGATGGACGGGCGGCTTTCTCTCCCTCCTGTCGTCCCGGAGTCCCCCAATGGTCGAGACCGCCGTCGCTGCCCGGATCGGGCATGGTCCGAGCGACGAAGTCGCCTTTCTGGAGGCGCGCGCGCTGTCCGCGGCCTTTGCGGCCGGCACCCTGTCCCCGGTCGAGGTGGCCGGCGCCCTGCTGGACCGTATCGAGGCGCTGGATGGCCCGGTGAATTCCGTCGTCCATCTCGATCGCGCGGCGACGCTCGCCGGGGCGCGGGCGGCCGAGACCCGCTGGCGGGCCGGCGCACCGCTCTCGGCCCTCGATGGCGTGCCGGTGACGGTCAAGGATCTGGTGAACCTCAAGGGGGCTCCCAAGCGGCGCGGCTCCCGGCTGTTCGATCCCGATCTGAAGATGACCGAGGATGCGCCCTGCGTCGCCCGTCTGCGCGAGGCCGGCGCCGTCTTCCTCGCCAAGACCGCCACGCCGGATTCCGGCTGCAAGATCGTCACCCGCTCCGATGTCTACGGGACGACGGCCAATCCCTATGATCTCGCGCGCACGCCCGGCGGCTCGTCCGGGGGCGCCTCGGCGGCGCTGGCCATGGGCTTCGGTCCGCTGGCGGTCGGCACCGATGGCGCCGGCTCCATCCGCATTCCGGCGGCCTTCACCAATGTCTATGGCATCAAGCCGGGCTTCGGCCGGGTGCCGGCCTTTCCGCCGGATATCGATGCGCCCCATTCCGTCATCGGCCCGATGAGCCGCAGCGTGGCCGATGCCGCGCTGATGCTCGACGTGATGAGCCGGCCGGAGCCGCGCGACCCCTCCATGTGGCCGGTGCCCTTCTCCCGGCCGTTCGATCTCGATGATCCCGACCTGTCGGGGCTCCGTATCGCCCTCTCGCCGCGTCTCGGCATGCCGGGCACGCCCTTGGTCGATCCCGAGACCGACCGGCTGGTGGCCGAGGCCGGGCCGCTGCTGGCCGATGCCGGCGCCAGCGTCGTGGCGGCGGATCCGGTCTGGCCGGTGGATCCGTTCGAGCCGTTCCGGGTGTTCTGGGAAACCGGCTGTTCGGTGGCGGTGGCCTTCACCGATCCGCAGAAGCGGCCGCTGATCGACCCGCTGATCCGCTCGGTTGCCCGCGATGGCGAGCGGGTGGATGTGCCCGGCTTTCACCGGGCGCTGGCGGGCCGGCAGGCGGTGGCCGCCGCCGCGCGGGCCTTCTTCAACCGCTTTGACCTGCTGGTCGGCCCGGTGATGCCGGCCCCGGCCTTCTCCGTCGACCGCGACACCCCCGAGGGCTATCCGGCCGAGGACTGGAGCTGGTGCCCCTATACCTATCCCTGGAACATGACCGGCCAGCCGGCGGCCTCGGTGCCGATCGGCTTCACGGCCGCCGGTCTGCCGGTGGGCGTGCAGATCATCGGCGCGTGCGGGGCGGAGGAGCTGGTGCTCAGGGCATCCGCCGCCATCGAGCGGCGCCGGCCGCTGTGGAAGATCCGCCCCGGCGCCGTCGGCGGCTGATCCGGGGGAGGGGCGGACGGCTCACGCCGCCGGCAGCCCCTGGGTCTTCGGCTTGCCGAACACCAGCCGCCGGAGCTTCTTGCGCAGGCGCTGGGTGCGCATCAGGAAGCGGTGGCGGATCTGCATGGCCGGCGCGTTCATGTGGGCGTGCAGGGCCACGAAGTCGATGGGCGCGTCCCGGCTCACCCGGTCGGACACATAGGAGAGGGCGTAGTTCAGCCCCTGGTCCGCCCGGGACTCGAACAGGTGGAACACCGACGAGTCGCCATAGAAGGTGCCGATGCCGGTGGCGGCGCGCGGACCCAGCGCCCAGCGCGGAATGCAGACGAAGTTCGGCCACAGCAGCTCGATCGGCACGCCATGGGCCTTCAGCGCGAAGGTGAAGGCCTGGCCGACATCGGTCTGCGGCCCCTCCAGCATGCTCACCCGGCCGACCCTGTCCCAGGTCCTGCGGCTGACGCAGAGGAACATCGGCCCGGCATAGGGCGTCTCGGCGCCGGGCAGATGGTTGGCGGCATGGGCCACGGCGAACACGCCGCCGGCCTCGGCAAAGGCGAAGGCGCGCTCCACGATCTCCCGGGTCAGCGGAAAGGCGTCGATGTCGACGAACAGCAGGGTGTCGTCTTCCCCGGCGCGCTCCAGCATCTGGTCCATGAACAGGCCATGACGCAGGCCATGGGCCTGATGCTGCACCACCGTCAGTCCCAGCCGCTCGAAGACCCGGCGCTGGCCGTCGACGATCTCGGCACTGACATTCTTCCAGTAGAGCGACGTGATGAGGCGCATCGGTTGCGATTCCTGCTTGCCCGGCGACGCCTCTTCTACGTCAGCCGGGCGGGATTGGCCAATCCGTCCGGCCGAAGCCTTGTCCCCGGGGAGAGCCGGAGGCGGCCTGTCCCAATGGCGGCCCGGATCAGCGCAGCAGCCAGGCCAGCACCAGCGGCACCAGGGCCGCGGTGATGAAGGCGTTCAGCCCCATGGCGATGCCGGCGAAGGTGCCGTTGAGCGGGTGTACCTGGAAGGCCCGGGCGGTGCCGATGCCATGGCAGGCGAGGCCCATGCCGAAGCCGCGGGCGCGGCGGTCCTTGAGGCCGAGGGCGTTGAACAGCGGACTCGCCACCACGGCGCCGATGATGCCGGTGAGGATGCAGCTGACCGCCGTCAGGCCCGGATCGCCGCCCAGGGAATCCGAGATGCCCATGGCGACGCCTGCCGTCACCGATTTCGGCGCCAGCGAGATCAGCACCACCGTCGGCAGCCCCACGGCCTTGGCGATGACCAGCACGGAAATGATCGCCGTCAGCGAGCCGACCACCAGCGCCACCGCCATGGGGAGGAGGGCCCGGCGCACGATCGAGCGGTTTTCATAGAGCGGCAGGGCCAGCGCCACGGTGGCCGGCCCGAGCAGGAAGTGGACGAACTGGGCGCCGTCAAAATAGGTGCGGTAGGGCGTGCCGGTGAGAAGCAGCAGGCCGCCGATCATCCAGATCGAGTGCAGAACCGGGTTGGCGAACGGATTGCGGTGTGTGGCCAGCGAGATCCGGTCGGCCAGCACATAGGCCATCAGCGTGATGGTCAGCCAGAACAGCGGCGTGCGGGACAGATAGACCCAGAGGGCGAAATCGCTGTCGGTCATGGCGCCGTCTCCTCGTCGCTGCTGCCGATCAGCCGGGCGGTGAAGCGGAAGGCGAGGGCCGTCACCGTCAGGGTGATGAGGGTGGAGCCGATGAGGGTGACGGCATAGCCGATGCCATGGGCGGCCAGAAGATCGAGGCGCTGCACCACGCCGACGCCGGCGGGCACGAACAGCAGCGACAGATGGGCCAGCAGCCCCCGGCAGGCGCCGGGCACGCTCTCCTCCCGGGTCTCGCGCGCCAGCGGCGTGCGGCCCTCGGGCAGGAGCAGGAGCACGAACAGCAGCCCCATGCCGATGACGGGGCCGGGCACGGGCAGGCCGGTGCCACGGGCAAGGGCCTCGCCGACGAGCTGGCAGACGAGGATGAGGAACAGGCCGACGATCATGATGCCTCCGCGAACCGACGGAATTCGCAGGCAGACGCCCTTTCAGCGGCGCCGTCAAGGCGGCGGCTCTCAGCCGAGGCCGACATGCTTGCCGCCGCTGCCATCATGTCCGTCGGCCGGGCCGGCCGGCGGCAGGCCGAATGCCTCGTCGCCCGCCGGCGCCATCTGGACGCGGCCACGGCCGGACGCCTTGGCCTGATACATCGCCGTATCGGCGATCTTCAGCAGCGCCACCGTATCGGTCGCCCCGCCGGTCCGGGTGACGACGCCGATGCAGGCGCCGACCGACACCGTGGCGACGGCGAGCGGGAACGGCTCGCGCAGCCGGGCGAGGATCTTCTCGGCCACCAGCGCCGCATCCTCGATGGTGGCGATGACCGGCAGGAGGACGACGAACTCGTCACCGCCGAGCCGGGCGACGGTATCCTCGGCGCGCACGCAGTCGCTGATGCGGCGGGCGACCTGACGCAGCAGCTCGTCGCCGACGCTGTGGCCATAGGTGTCGTTCACCGGCTTGAACCGGTCGAGATCGATGAACAGCGGGCCGACCTGCTGGCTGCGGCGGATCGACTGGGCCAGGGCCTGCTCGATACGGTCGAGCAGCAGGGTGCGGTTGGGCAGACCCGTCAGGGCGTCGAAATTCGCCCGGTGCCAGATCTCCTCCTCGCGCCGCTTGCGCTCGGTGATGTCGGACAGCATGGCCACATAGCCCCACAGCGACCCATCCGGCCGGCTGACGGCGGTGATGACCAGCCGCTCGATATAGAAGTCGCCGCTCTTGTGGCGGTTGGTGACTTCGCCTTCCCAATGCCGCTTGCTGTCCAGGCTCTCGTAGAGGGCCGCATAGAAACTCTCGTCATGTTCGCCGGACGAGAGAATGCGCGGCGTCCGGCCGATGACTTCTTCGGCGGAGTAGCCGGTGATGTCGGTGAAGGCCGGATTGACCTGGCGGATGACGCGCTTTGCGTCGGTCACCATGATGCCTTCGGCCGCAGACTCGAACACCGACTGGCTGATGAGCAGGGACTCTTCCAGCTGCACCACCCGGGTGATGTCGGAGAAGGACACCACGGCGCCGCTGCCGCGGCCGTTGACGCCGGCCGGCAGACGGCGGGTGTTGACGGCCAGCCAGCGCCGGCGCCCGGCCCGGTCGGTGAGATAATAGAGTTCGCCCGAAATCTCCTCGCCGGTCGCCCGGACGCTCGGCCGTTCGGTCCGGCTGATGCGCCGGCCGTCCCGGGTATAGAGATCGCGCACCCGTCCGGTGAGGCCGCTCTCGTCGACATCGAGCAGGGCGAGGGCGGCGCCGTTCCAGGCGACGATGGTGCCGTCGGCATCGATCAGCATCATGCCGTCGGGCACCACGTCGAACATGGTGCGATAGTGTGCCTCGCTCGCCCGCAGCCGGTCCTCCAGCAGGAACCGGTCGGTGACGTCGTGGATGATCGAATAGAGCAGGGGCCGGCCTTCGACCTCGACCGGGCCGGAATAGACCTCGACCCGGCGGATCTCGCCGCTGGCCAGCCGGTGCGGGAACAGGAAGCTCGGACGCCGGTTGCCCTGGGCATCGTTCATGCAGCTCAGGATCTCGTCGGGCGGCAGGCAGTTGATGTCCGAGATCTTCATCGACTCCAGCTCTTCGCGGCTGTAGCCGTAGAAGTCGCAGGCCGCCTGATTGGCCCCCACGATGGCGCCATTGACCGGATCGGTGATGAGCTTCACCGAATGATTCTGCTCGAACAGGCTGTGATAGAGCTGTTCCTGCTGCCTGAGATTGCGCGACTGCCGCTCCATGCGCAGGGCAAGCGCTGCCGCCAGCAGCACCAGGACGAGGAACAGCGCGGTGCCGACGGCGTTGTCGCGCCGGCTGCGGGCGATGTCATGGTCCACGGCCCGCAGGATCTGGTCGGTCGCAAGGCCGACGAAGGCGACCACCGGCATGTCCGGCAGCCGCTTCCACGCGAACAGGCGCTCCGTCGGCTCATAGGTGGCGACCGCCAGGAAGGAGCCCCGGTCCGGTGCCCCCGGCTGGAGATAGGGGCGCGCCGGGTTCACCGTGTGGCTGAGCAGATACTGGATGCGGGTGTTGCGGGCGATGTAGGACCCGTCGGGATAGTGGACCGCGCCGACGGAATCATCGGGACCGACGCCGATCTGGGCCATTTCCGCAGAAAAATAGAGCGGCGACACCGACATCATCAGCACGCCGGCAAAGGTGCCGTCGATGAGGATCGGCCGGGTGAAGGGCAGCTCCCAGCGCCCGGTGAGCAGGCTGACGGCCGGCTTGCCGATGACGATCCGGTCGACATCGCCTGCGGCTTTCTGACTGGTGAAAAAATCCTGCTCGGCGATGGAGAGGGGCGCGATGCGGCCGTTGGACGAGGCGATCAGCATCCCGTCCGAATCATAGAGGGTCAGCGTCGCCTCGGCCGAGGCCGGCAGCACGGACAGCGCCCGGCGCGACATCGGCAGGAAATTCTGGTTTGTTTCCAGATAGGTCTGACGCACGTCGCGCAGCACGAAGTCGGCGCTGCGGAAGGTCAGCTCGAACTGCTGGCCGACGGCTTCCACCAGCTGGGAGGCCCGGGCGCCGGAATCGTCCAGGGTCGCCTGACGCAGGGAGGCGAAGGAATTCTCCAGATGATTCCAGTAAACTCCCACCAGCGCAATGCACAGCGCCAGTATCAGGAACACCGACCTTTCATTGGTAGTGGGAGCGACCATCGTTGTCCTGCCTGCCGCGGGGGCCCGGGCGAGTTCGATCCGGCTGGATCGGGCGATACGCATCCCATGGCTGATCTCGTCGGATATGTCTCTGCGACAATGGCTCTTTCCGTGTGAGCGTCAACCGTTCAGCAGAGGATCTGGATACAACTATTGCCTGCCTGGAGCAGGTCCTGCAAGGGATCTCCTCCTTATCGCCGGTCCGGCTGTCGGCTCCCTGTCGGGTGTGGTGAGTTGGAGCCCGCGGCCGATCGGCGTTGCCTTCCGGGGGCGGGGCCACTAAATAGCCCCGTGATAGATCTCGTGGCCGGCTCCCCGCGGCCCGTTTCCGTTCGTCTCATGCCGGAGTCCCCTTGGCCGACGAAACCGACAGCCGCCTCGTGACGGATGCCGTGGCAGATGCCGCTCCGGCCGCCGCCGAGCCGTCCCGCGCGCTTTCCCGCTGGGAGCGCCCGATCGTCACACGGACCGACCGCATTGCCGCCTGGACCAACATGGTCCTGAATGACCACGGCATTTTCCGGCTGGTCTATCCCAACCGGTTCCAGGTCGATGACAAGCTGTGGCGCTCGTCCCAGCCGGCCCCCACTGACATCCGCTGGCTGGCCGAGCGCGGCGTGCGCACGGTTATCAACCTGCGCGGCGGGCGGGCCTTCGGCGCCTGGCCGCTGGAGGTGGATGCCTGTGCCCGGGCCGGGATCGATCTGGTGAACCTGCCGATGTTCTCCCGCGAGGCGCCCAGCCGCGAGACCATCCACGCTGCCAGGGACACCTTCGACAGCATCGCCTATCCGGCTCTGGTGCACTGCAAGTCGGGCGCCGACCGGGCCGGGCTGGCGGCGACGCTCTATCTGATCCTGCACCGCAACGTGCCGGTGGCCGAGGCGATGCAGCAGCTTTCGCCGCGCTATGGCCACATCCGCTCCAGCCGCACCGGCGTGCTGGACGCCGTTTTCCGCACTTTTCTGGAGCGCGGCGCGCCCAAGGGGCTGAGCTTCCTCGACTGGGTGGATTCCGGCGACTATGACCCGGTGGCCCTGCGCGACCATTTCCGCTCCACCCTGTGGAGCGACGTGCTGGTGGACCGGATCCTCGGACGGGAGTGAGACCAAAGATCCTCGGAGAGGACTCTTTGATAGTCCGATGCGGATTTCTCATGCCATTGGAGCAGACGAGAAATCCGCAGATCAGAAATCCGCGGAGCTTCCGCGACATCAGGCAGTCAGCATCGGGTGGCGCCGAGACGAGACGGAGGCCCGGCCCCGACGGGGACCGGGCAGTTCCGTTCGCCGCTCAGTGCAGCCGCGAGATGCAGAAGGCGACCACGTCGACCAGGGCCTGCTTCCACGCGCTGTCCGGCAGGGGGGCGAGGGCGGCCACGGCCTTCTCGCCAAAATCCCGGGCGCGGGTGACGGTGGCGGCAATCGCGCCATGGCGGCGCAGGATGCCGAGGGCCGTCTCCAGATCGCCGTCGGCAATCTGGCCATCCACCAGCACCCGGTGCCAGAAGGTGCGTTCCTCGGTGCTGGCCGCCTGCAGGGCCACCAGGATCGGCAGGGTGATCTTGCCCTCGCGGAAGTCGTCGCCGACATTCTTGCCGAGCTTGCCGCTGTCGCCACCATAATCGAGGGCGTCGTCGACGAGCTGGAAGGCGAGGCCCAGATAGAGCCCATAGTTCCGGAAGGCCGTGCGCAGGGTATCATCGGAACCGGCGATGACCGGGCCCACCTCGGCCGCGGCCGCAAACAGCGCCGCGGTCTTGGCGTTGATGACGGCCATGTAGTCGGCTTCGCTGGTTTCCAGTTTCTTGGCGGCGGCCAGCTGCATCACCTCGCCTTCGGCGATGACCGAGGCGGCGGTGGACAGGATGTCGAGGGCCGTGAGCGAGCCCACCTCCACCATCATGCGGAACGCCTGGCCGAGCAGATAGTCGCCCACCAGCACGCTCGCCTGATTGCCCCAGAGCATGCGGGCGGCCTGCTTGCCGCGGCGCATCTCGCTCTCGTCCACCACGTCGTCGTGGAGGAGGGTGGCGGTGTGCATGAACTCGACCGACGCGGCCAGCTTCACATGCCCCTCGCCGCCGTAGCCGCACGACCGTGCGGCTGCCAGCGTCAGCATCGGCCGGAGCCGCTTGCCGCCGGAGGAAATCAGGTGATTGGCGACTTCCGGAATCATCTGGACGTCGGATCCTGCCATCGACAGGATGAGGCGGTTCACGCTCTCCATGTCGGCCTGGACGAGGCGCACGAGCTGTTCGATGTCAGGCTCGGCCCGCGGAGCCGATGAGAACGGCACGGCTACGGCCACGCGGTCACTCCCGTTGATTGGCGCGTCTTGAATTCGGGGCGACATTAGGGGCTCATCGCTGTTCCGGCAAGATGGCGCCCTCGGTCTCGGCCGGCCGAAGCGCGGTTCTGGCCGCACGAATCCCAATTCAGGCGCATGAATTTCCCCACCGAAGGACAAGGCATGACCGATCCGGCTGTTTCTTCCCCCCCGCCTTCCGCCGGACCGGGCGCGGAAGAGCGGGCAGAGGCCGGAACGAGCCGCGATCTTTTCCTCGCCGGCCGCATTGCCGTGCTCCAGCCGGCCCGCGGCCGGCACCGTTCCGGCCATGATGCGATTCTGCTGGCCGGCTGCCTCGCCGGCGATGCCGCCGGCGAGGCCGTGGACCTGGGCGCCGGCGTCGGCGTCGCGGGGCTGGCGCTCGCCGCCCGGGCGCCGGGCCTTCGGGTGACGCTGGCCGAACGGGATCCCGTTGCCCTCGCGCTCGCCCGGAAGAGCCTGGAACTCCCCGAAAATCGCGCGCTTCGGGACCGGGTCCGGGTGATCGGGGTCGATGTGACGGCGCCGGCCAGCGCGCGCCACGCGGCCGGTCTCGGCCGGGAAAGCGCCGATCAGGTCATCCTCAACCCGCCTTTTCATGCCGCCGGCACGGTGCGGGCGGCAACGCCCGGGCGGGCGGCGGCCCATGTGCTGGAGGCCGGCGGGCTGGACCGCTGGATCCGCACGGCCGGCGATATCCTGCGCCCGCGCGGCCGGTTGGCGCTGATCTTTCCGGCCGCCGGGCTGAAGACCGTGCTGGATGCCTTCGAGGGCCGCTTCGGCGCGGTGCGCATCCGCCCGGTGCTGGCCCGCCCCGGCGGGGAGGCGATTCGCATTCTGGCTGGCGGGTGCAAGGGCAGCCGCGCCCCGCTGACGCTGCTGGCGCCGCGGGTGCTGCATGGCGCGAGCGGATCCGAGCCCTCGCCCGAGGCAGCGGCCGTGCTGGCGGGAACGGCAGACGGGGCGCTGCTCTGATATACCCCGACTCCGAAAGAAACCCCGGGATATGGCTTTCGCGGTGAGCGGATTAATGATTCTATCCGGTCATGCCCGGACACGTCCTGTCACCCGAAGATCGCAGCCACTTCCTCAAGCTGATGCGCCGGCAGATCAACAGCACGGTGCACCGGCGGGTGAACGTGCTGCTGCTGCTGGAT
>JBBSSF010000062.1:0-11299 GCA_038242345.1 Hyphomicrobiales bacterium | reverse complement strand
TCGCGCGGGGTCAGCCTCCGCATGCCGACGTCGACCAGCACGAGCGTGACACCCTCGACGGTCAGGGTCACCAACGGTCGGTCATCCCAGCATCCATGCGCCCGCAGCAGGTCCGCGACCGCCCGGGCCCGGGTCTCATGCTCGGGGCCGAACGGCGGCACATGGGCCAGCACGTCGACCAACCCGAAGCGCGCCTTGGCCGTATCTGTTCGCCCCGGCTCATTCGTCTGCGCACTCTGGCCACCACTGCTGTAATAAGCCGTCATCAACGGCAGGGAGACGAGTGCCTGCTGTGATCCCGTCGTGGTGATCGTCGAGATCGGAGCATCAGCCCGGCGTGCCACCATGCCGCCGCGCGGGCCATCGTTGTGCTGGGCGATGATCGCGCCCGCGATGTGCCCCTCATTGCCCGTCGGCACGATCGTCGGAGCGGGAATACCGGCCGACCGTGTCCGCGGTTCCTGCCCGGGCCCCTCGCCATAGCGCGGCACCAGATAGGGCAGGATGACTGCATTCTGGTCCTTCTGGCTGGCCGTGATCGTCTGCACCGGCGCATCGGCGGGGCGCGTAGCACCCCCGTGCTGGGCATAGGCGACCACCGGGGCCACAAGGGCATCATCCCGCTTGCTCGCCATGGTCGCCGCGGGTGCGCTGGTGCTGCGGTCACGCGGTCCGTCGGCCGTGTGGTTCACCTTGATGATGAAGGGCCGCGCGGCATCCAGAACGTGCCGCCGGATGCCCATCGCCACCCGCGCCAGCGTCTTCGGCGCCAGCGGACGCACGGCGCGCACCCCATGCAGCGCCCGGATCTCTTCCGCCGCGGCGAAGATCGACGGGCACGGAATCGACCAGTCGATGCAGTCGGCGATCGTCACCCACGGCGCCAGTTCTCCGGCGGCGATGCGCGCGGCGTCCGCCGGGTCGCCCGGGTCCCCATGGGTCCGCTCCGGCCACACGATCGGCTCGCCATCCCGCCGCATGATCATGAACAGCCGCTTGCGGATCGTGCCACTGCCGCTCCACCACGCGCGGCGTTCCCGCCATTCGATCGCGCGATACCCCAACCGGCGCCATGCCTCGACGAAGGCCCGGAAGGTCTGCCCTTTCCTCTCCGGGCATCGTCTCCCGTCCGGCAGCAGCGGCCCCCAGTCGGCATATTCCTCGACATTCTCCAGAAAGACGACGCGTGGGCGCTGCCAGCGGGGCAGCGCCTTCACCCATCCGACGATGGCCCAGCCGATGCCCCGGGTGGTGCGATCCCCATCCCGGCGCGGGGCGGCGCCCTTGGCCTTCGAGTGATCGGTGCAGTCGGGCGACATCCAGAGCATGCCGATGGGCTGGCTCCGGCATAGGCCGACGCTGTCGACGGTCGCCACGTCCTGCACCATGCACCGGGTGCCCGGGTGGTTCACCCGGTGCATGGCCAGCGCCGCCGGATCGTGGTTGACCGCGATATCGGGCGACCGGCCGAGGGCCATCTCGATCCCGGTGGACGCGCCGCCACCACCCGCGAAGCTGTCGATGACAAGCTCTCTCATCGCCCGTCCTCCGCACCATCGGTCCACAGGGCGCCATCCGGCAGCCGGTAGGTGACGGTTTCGGCTTCGGGGTCCGTGTCCACCTGTTCTGCGGGCACAAGATCGGGGATGAAGAGGTGCGCACCGCAGCCGGTGCGCTGGTCGGCGGTTGCAAGGGCGTGGTCGTGCCGCTCGCACCACCAGGTGCCCGCGCCATCCATCCGCGGTGTCGCGTGCAGGCAAGTCCGGCAGTTCCGTCGCGGCCAGCCGCCACCGTGACAGCCGGAGAGCATCGGGCAGAACCGGCAGACGAACGCCGCCTTGGCGTCCGGATCCTCGTGGAGCCTTGCCGGCGGCCGGTCAGCGCCGACAATCCGGTCGGCCTTGGCCATCAGCCGGGCGCCGTCCAGCGGGTCACGGTGCAGCCGCTCCACATGAATGGTGTCCGTGTCCTTCTCCACGGCGACATAGACCGCCCGGTCAATGCCGGTCAGGTGCATGTAGCCCTGCATCTGGGCCGCGTGCAGGGGCTTGGCCTCCGTCACGCCCTTCTTGCGCAGAGCGGCGAATGACTTGGCGTTGTGGGTCTTGGCCTCGAAGACATGGCGCGCCTTCGGGGCCTCTGGCAGGCCATCGGCAATGATGCCGTCCAGATGCCCGCCGCCATGGCCGCCGGCAAAGGACACCGCGTGCTGGTGCCCGTCCGGGGGCGGCTCGAAGCGCACGCCGATGGCCTCCAGATCGGCGATCAGCCGGGCTTCCTCCCGGTGGCCGGTCTGAAACAGGCGCAGCATGCGCCCATCGAAAGCTTCGAGGGCATAAGTCCAGCGGAAGCCGTACCAGAGCTTGCGCTCGCAACTGTCGCCGAGGATCGACAGGCCGAGATAGGTGCGCTCCGGATCGGCCGGAAGCGCCTCATAATGCCGGTAGATGGCGGCAGCCGTGGGCGAAATGGCATCGATCGGAAGCGCGACCATCAGTGCGCTCCATCAGGCAAAGCAATGGCGTTCATCGTCCAGGGGCTCCAGGCGAAGGCAAAAATGTCAGGTTTTTTCAGGAGGCGCGGAGGCCGCCGGTCAGACGGCCTCCGTCATATCCAGCCGGACGCCCGGGTCAGCCCCAGGGGCGCGCCGGGCGGGCCGCAGTCGAGGCGGCAGCCGGCGGGGGAGCCGATGCGGGCGTGGGCGCCGTCGCTGCCCGGGCCGGATGGGGCTGCCGGGCAGCCGCCGGAGGGGCAGCCTCGGCGTTGGAAGCGTTGGCGGGATAGAAGCGCTTGATGACGTTCTGGTCGCGATAGCGTCCGGTCTCGTCCACCTTCGCGCCAACCTCGATGGTCACCGGCCTGAAATGCAGCTCCTCGCTGTCATCGATGATGCCGAGGCCGGCCGCCTTGCACAGACGCGCGAGCTGCTGATTGGCGATGCGCTGGGCAGTCTCCGAGTGGTTCATGATGTTCATGCGCTCCCAGATCCGCCGCCGCTCGTACTGGCCGCTCATGATCTCGAAGGTGAGCTTCAGGATCTGCCCGCGGCCATCCTTGGTGGGCACGATCTCGCTCTCGATGACCTGCGCAAGATACTTGCCGGCCGGCAGCAGCTCGTCGTCGTCGGGGATCTCGTCGGGATTGAAGGTGCCGGGAAGCTGGGCCATGGGACATCACTCCGCTGCGATCGCGGCGGCCTCGGGCGCGCCGGGGAGATAGGGGGCGAGTGCGGCAAAGCCCTCGCCGGGGCGATAGAGGAACTTGCTCGGCAGGCCATAGCGGTTCTTGGCCACGAAGGACGGGCGCCCCTCGGCGTAGATCCAGCGGCTGCCGCCGCCGGACGCCTTGGCGGTCCTCTTGTTGAAGCCGGCGTCCTCCTCCTTCACCGTCACGTCCTGGTTCAGGAACAGGATCGCATCGACCTCGTCCTGAAACATCGCCAGCGCCCGCTTGTGCAGGCGGATGTCGTAGCGGGAATAGCTGGCGGTCTGCGGATCATCGAACCTGTCGATGGCCGAATGGGCGAGGAACACGATCGCCATGCCGCGGGTGCGCCGCAGCTCGGCCAGCAGGCCGAACAGCTCGCGCCACACGGAATCCGCCGCCAGATAGCCCTTGCCGTAGCCGGGCGCCTCGATGTCGCGCCACTTGTTGTCGGCACAGGTCTGCGCCCACACCAGCGGCTCCAGCTTGTCGATGGAGTCGATCACCACGGTGCCGAAGTCGTGCTCCCCGTTGATCAGGGACACGAGGGCCTCCATCACCTCGGCGAATTCGGTCAGGTGGCCGAAGGAAGTGAGTTCCAGCCCGGCCGGCGTGCCTTCCTCCACCTGGATGAAGACGGGGTTCGGGAACTCGCTGGCGAGCGTCGTCTTGCCCATGCCGGGCGGGCCGTAGATCAGCACCCGCGGCGGCAGCGTTGCCTTCACGCGCCGGAGGCTGTCGAGGGAAATGGCCATTGTCGTCGTCCTTCTCTCTTCTGCATGTCCCCGCTCGCGGATGGTTCCGGGGGCGCCCGGCGCGAGGAACGGGGACGAAACCGCGCCGGTCACACCGGCACGACAGGCGCCCCCGGATCGGGTGCGTCGATGGCCAGGATCGTGACGATCAGGGATGGTTCGGCGCTGTAGATCTTCAGGACCTGGGTTGCGACGATCAGGGCGTCATCGCGCCAGACGATGCCGTTGAGGGCATCGAGGCATTTCAGGATGTTGTCGGCATCGGGCTTGCCCGTCGGCCAGAGCAAGCCGGCAAGCGCCGCGGCGCGTCGCTTGCGCGACCACGAGGCCGGGACCGGCATGCGTGCTTCCACGCTGACCGACATGGGGCCATTGATGACCGGACGGGCTGCCATGGCGACACGGGCGACAGCCGCAAGGCTGTGCTCATAGGCTCGGGTTGCCTCAGGCGTTACGGCGCGGCCATTCCAGAAGCGTGGCCGGCCCTTGCCCTTTGGGGCACCGGGCAGGACGATGACGAGAGGATCGGAGAACGCCGGCACAGCCGGCGCCTCCGTCCCCGCCCCGCGAACCGCCATCGCGGCCGCATTCAGGTGCGCGTTCATCGGCTGCCCTCCGGCGAGACCTTGGCCCGGAGACGGGCAAGCAGCTCGAACGCGGTGTCGACATCGACGAGGGTCGCGCGCCGCTCGGCCTCGTCGAGCTCGCCATCGGACAGGCGGTGCATGATGCCGGCGGAAATGCTGGCCATCGCGCTGGTGACAGCGCCGCCGGCCTCCAGAATGTGCTCGGTCCCCGCCTGCACCCGGATGGGCGTGAGCGTGAAGCCGGCCATGAGGGCAAGGCCGCGGGTGACGATCGGATCGCCCAGGAACTCTTCGAGATCGCGGATCACATCGACCGGCGCGAACACCGGCTCGTGCGGAGCGCCATAGCGCGACAGCCGCGGGGCATCGACGCGCGTGATCTCGGACGCGCAGGACGGGCCGCCGCACTTCTGCACGAGCAGCCGGGTCATGGCGGAGAGCCGGTCATATTCACCGGCTGACAGGTAACGTGCCGTACTCACAATGATCTCCGGCGTTTTTGCTGTGCGAGATTGGTTGGCGCGCGCGATGATCCAGCCATGCAAAGACAATCACGAAGGAGCGGCATGAGCAGCGGCGTAATGGTCCAGCCATCGCCTGTAGATGCTCGGCATGACCGGCGCCTCTTGTTCCGGACGCACCGGCCGGGACTGGGCCGGGCGGGTCGGCACAGCACGCTTGATGCCCATGCGCCGGATCAGGGAGCAGACCGCCCCATGGGTGACGCTGCCGATGCGGCGGGCGATGGCGCGCACGGTCTCGCCGGCCAGATATCGGCGGATCGCATCGAGCCTCTGAGCCATGGTCAGCTTTGCGGGACGGCTCATCGTGCGATCTCCCGGGCGACGGCGGCGACGCACTGGAGACGGCGCCACCAGAGGCGGATGCCAGGGGCGAGCAGCGCGCCGGCCGCGACGGCATATCCGGCGGTCAAGCTGGCGACAGCCGCGGCGATGAAGAGCCATGCGCTCACGTCCGGTCCTCCCAGCGCCCGTGCGGGTACGGGTGGGCATGGTAGGCCTCGGCAATCTCGTGCTCGCTCGGCACCGGCGTGGTGCGCATGGCAGCCGGCAGCGGCGGCAGACCGGCCATGCGGCGGCTGTCGCAAGCCGGGAGGCGGGAAGGTGTCGCAAGAGAGCGCAACGCCCGGAACGTGGTCATCAGGATCATGCCGCCGCTCCTTCCTGTGCGGGGTCGTGCGCCGGCGGCGGATAGAGATCCGGCCGCAGAATGTGCCGGGGCACGCCGGTCCCCTTCTCGACGTCGAGCACCCGGAGAGCCGGCACGCGATGCCACTGGCTCACCGCCTGCGACGTGATCCCGATCAGCCGCGCGATGCCCACAGCGCCGCCAGCTTTCATTTTTGCGATGTCGAGGCCGTTTGTCATGACGACACGAAAGCATATCTTTCAATCAAGCGCAAGCGGGTCTGTCGATGAATGAAAGCATCCCTTTCGTTATCGTGGGCGCCATGGAAACCGTTGGCAGCCGCATCCGATTCATCCGCAAGGGGTATCGCCTTACGCAGGAGCAGTTCGCTGCCCGTGTGGAAGAGTGGCTGCGCGCCAATCCGGAGGGGGACAGGCCCGACAGCCTGACCCGCGGTGCCGTCGGCAACTGGGAGCGCAACGAGCCCATTTCCAATCGCAACATGCGCGCCATCGCCATCACCTTCGGCGTGCCATACGAGTGGATCACCACCGGGCGCGGTCCGGCCCCGACCTTCGATGGTGGGGTGGCGCATGTGTCAGATGAGGCCGCTTCAGAGGATATGGCCGAGACGCCACCACAGATGGCCGTCTCTGCGAACGGCAATCACGGCGTCCCCAAGGGCATGATCCCCCAGGTGGATGTACGCATTGGCATGGGCTTGGAGGCTCCGGCCGTCGAGATCGTGACGCCGGATGGCGCCATGGGGCATCCGGTCCTGGCGCTCTGGCAGTTCCCGCCGGACTTCGTGCGTTCACTCACCCGCAGCCCACTGAACCGCCTCCAGCTCGTCGAGTGCATCGGCGATTCCATGGAGCCGCGGGTGATCAATGGCGATATTGCTCTCATCGACACTGCCCAGCAGATCCCGTCACCGCCCGGCATCTTCGCGCTCTGGGATGGCTATGGCCTGACGCTGAAGCGCCTTGAGATCGTTCCGAACTCGGACCCGCCGGTCGTCCGCCTGATCCCGGCGAACCGCGACGGTGGCTATCAGCCATATGAGCGCGAACTCTCCGAGGTGAACATCATCGGCCGCATGGTGGCGCGGGTGACGAAGCAATGAAACTCTTCCGAGCCGCGCTTCTTGCCCTGCTGATGATCCCAAGCGCGGCGATCGCCTCCACTGCCGCTGGTCCTTTCCAGCCGCCGCGACCGGTAACGCCGGTCGGCAGCGAGATGGCCTGCAAGGGATGCGGCTGCCGTGGCGGCCCTGGCTATCGGGGCCCGAACGGAAAGTGCGTGGGCTGGGACGACCTTATCAAGGTCTGCGGGCACCCACCGACGACGCGATGCACGAAGGAAGGCGGGAAGTGAGAGGTGTGATATGAACGGCCCATCCGCACTTTGGGGTACCAAGTTAATAGTATTCGACAAAGAAATTAGCTTAATACAAAATGTTGTTCTCTCAACGGCAAGAGATTCATTAGTTGCACTTATCAATAGAATTGATTATCTATATTCACTTATTGAGGTATGGGGTGAAAAGATATATCCACCGATAACCCCTGAGATACCGTATACAATCCATGATATTTTTATGCATCAGGGATTGGCGGCAAATATTATGTTCAATAAATCAATCAAAGGAAAATCAGAGTCCGGGTCGCATTATAGGCTTAGAGTTGAGAGGGCTGAATATGTTGATAAATATTTAGTTGATGCTAAATTAAATATATTTCCAAATAAGAGATTGCGAAATAAGCTCGCTCATGCCGATGAGGCTATTGAAGCGGCAATGCAAGAGCAAAATACTGGATGGTTTGTTGATGCTTGCGTAGGCACTAGAGATGAATACTCTGTTCCGACAAAACCAGATATGAGAATTGCATTCTGTCGGTGCTACATAATATCAGAAAATGTCATTTCTCATTTGGGCGAAGAAGTCAATTTAACTGCGCTTCGAGAAGAAGCATCTATCATCCTTGCCCATGTATTCGGAGTTTCAACGCAGCCGCCGCGGTTATCGCCCGCTCATATCCACCAAGAAGCTCTCGCTCGGCGGTCTCAAAGTCGGGCATGACGTACCCATCATCCTCAACGCCAGGTAGGAAAATGCAATCATAGATAATTTTTGCTATCTCGCGAATCGTTACTTCACCTTCCGGCGCCGTAGTGCGCTTATTCATGAGGATGCGATCTCCAGACTGGCGCTGTGAACGCCGCTCGGGCAAGAGCTAACATGGTCAGGGCCTCTTTAGCATTATGCGCATGGCTATTGATCGGGATAGGGGCCGCACTGGCAGACATGCGGGCTATCGACGGCGATACGCTCGACCTGGATGGCGAGCGGATCCGGATCGTTGGGCTGGACGCGCCGGAGACCCGGTGCCGCTGTCCGGCGGAATGCCGCTTGGCTGCCCAGGCGACAGCCCGGATGCGGGACTTGGTGTCAGGCCGTGGCGTGACGATCGAACGAACTGGCCGGGACAAATACCGGCGGACGCTGGCGATCGTGCGGGTGCGCAGTCAGGACGTGGCGACGATCATGATCCGCGAGGGGCTGGCGCGACCCTACAAGGGCAAGCGCCGACAACCGTGGTGCTGAGTTGGCGGCACCGCCTGTCGGATGCGCTTTGGCTCGCCGTCCTTCTAATCCTGATGCTGGCGCCATGGGTGGTGACTATGCGCACCGTCGCGATGGCGATCTGGCCCTAGATGGATTTTCATCAGCTTAGCCGCCTTTGGGCGGCTTTTCTTTTGCCCGCGTGAAGCGATGGGGAGATCGTGGCGCGCGGATGCGCTTGCGCGCAAAAGAAAGATACACTTTCATTTCGCTTGCGCTGGTATGAAAGATATGCTTTCAATATCCCATCACCCGGCGGCCATCACCCGATCCCGCTGCCGGTCCACATGGGGGAAGAGATGAGCGAGACGAACAGCGGCCCGGCGCTTCCGACGGCGATGCCGCTCCGGGACTATTTCGCCGGGCAGGCGCTGGCAGGGATGCTGACGCGGACTGATGTGCTCAATTGTGACCAAGCCGTTGACGTGGCGCGAGACGCTTATCTGGTCGCCGACGCGATGCTGAAGGCCCGCCGACGCACCGGGGAGGCCGCGTGATGCACCCCGTCATCATGGACAGCATCACCGCCAAGCTCTCCCGGATGAACCCGGAGGAAGCAGCGCGCGAGGCCGCGGCGCACCCCGGGATCGGTGAGCGGATCCTCACCCTCTACGACATTGCCGCAGGGCCGGAGCGCGCCGCTGATGCGCGCCATGTGCTCGCGGCCCGCAAGAGCCGGGAGGCACGCTGATGCGCCTGCGCCCCGCCCAGCGCTGGATCATCCGCATCGGCGTCGCCGCGTCCCTGACGTGCGCCGCGATCGTCGCCAGCGCCCAGCCGGCCGACGCGCCGATGCCACGCCCCAAGCCCGTTCCCAGTACCGGCCGTTGAGCCGGGAGGATTTGCCATGACCTCGCGCCACACCAACCCGGTCGCCGATGCCGCGCGCGGCCTGTCCGCGGCCATCCTCGCGCTGCCGGCTCCGCGCCTCTCGCCGCAGACCGACGGGGACGAGATCGATGCTCTTGCCTCCTACGTGGAGGCCATGGACGCGGCCATCGCCGCTTATCGGGAGGAGATAGCCTCTCTTGCCCGTGACCATGGCGCCCCGCTCTGGGGCGAGCACCTGGCCGTCGATGCCGACCCGTCCGAGCTGGTCTGCGACCTGAGGGATGCCGCCTGCGATATGGCGGCCGGAGAGCCAGCCCAGCGCCCCGAGCGTCTGACGCCCGCACAGGCCGGCGTCGGCGACATCCGGATCTGAATGGAGGGGATGATGAGCAAGCATTACCATGAGACGGACGGCGGCCGTGCATACCACGTGTTCGAGCCGCGCGTGGTCGAGCTGCGCAAGGGGGATCGCGTCGCTCTCAGCGGCACCGTAATCGGCCTCGGGTCTCTCGTGGTCGAGGTGCTGCTCGACAATCACAAGACGTCGGTATTCGTCGATGTCCGAGATGTGATGGGCGGTCGCCAGCTTCGGGCGATTTCCCTGCCGGAGCGGGCTGTTTCCCTGCCGGAGCATGAGCCCCATGCGCCTGCCGAGATCGACGGCCCCCAGATGGAGGGCGTGTGATGGGCGAGAGCAAGCACACCCCGGGGAAGTGGGTCGCGCGCCGCCACCAGAATGCGGCCTATGGCGCGCGGCATGGCGGGCGCTTTGTCATCATCGCTGAGAGCCCCGGCGAAGTGGATTTCTTCGTCGCCGAACAGCGTCACCCCATGGCGACTGGGGAGTCAGAGTCCCAGAGCGAGGCCAACGCCCGTCTGATCGCCGCCGCGCCGGACTTGCTCACCAGCCTCGTGGAGTGCGTCCGGATGCTGGAAGCCGTCCGGTACACCGCCGGGCTCGGGAAGCACCAGATGGAGCGCCTCGGCAGGGCAAAGGCCGCCATCGCCAAGGCGGAGGGCCGCACCGATGCGTGACGCCAAGCATACTCCCGGGCCGTGGGTGTGGGAGGCCAGCGCCGGCATGATCGTCGATGCGGAAGGGCGCATTGTGATTGACGTTGACCCCGGCATGTCATGCGAGGAGGCCGATGCCCGCCTGATCGCCGCCGCACCGGATCTTCTTGCTGCGGCGCACGAAGCGCAAGAATGCGTAGATATATTGCACGCCCTCACCACTAATATCGAGAAACGCGGAAATTATTCCGAGTCGTCAATGTTGACGTTTTTAGATGCTGCGGCATCTTGCTTGCGCAGGCTTGGGCCAGCCATCGCGAAAGCGGAGGGCCGCGCCGATGCGTGACCTCACCCTGAACGATGTGCTGAACGCGGTGACGCTCGGGCTCGCCGGCGCCGCCGTCCTCTATGCCCCGTGGATCTGGAGGGTGCTGTCGTGACCGCCGGCCAGATCCGCATTGCCGACGTGCAGATGGCGGCTTCCGCGCTGTTCGGCTTCCCGGTGGCCGCTCTCACGTCACCCTGCCGGAAACGTCAGCTCACCCGGGCCCGTCAGGCCGCCATGGCGCTGGCGATGGAGGTGACGGGCAAGTCGACCACCCAGGTGGGCGCGGCCTTCAGGCGCGATCACGCCACGGTTCTGCACGCGGTGCGGCAGGCCCGGGCGAGCAACGAGGTTTCCGGTCTCGCGGCCAAGCTGCGGGAGCATCTGGAAAGGGAGCGTGGTGGGGAGATCGTCGATGCCTGATGGATCCGACATCATCGCGCGTCTGAACACGGGGGTCATGCGGGCCAAGCTCGCGACGATGCCGGGCCATGAGGCCGACATGCGGCCGGCGCTCGACGAGCTCGGCAGCGCCATCAAGGTCATCACGCAGGTCTTGGGGCGACAGGCGGCCCAGCTCGCCGCGCTCCGGGCCGGGGCGAGCACCGAGGATCTGCACGCGGCGGCTGACAGCACGATAGCTGCGGCCGCCAGCATGATGGCCCTGGCGTCCGAAGCGACGCGTCTAGGCATCGACGGCGATGATGTTTTGCACGCGACTGCGGTCACGAAAGCGGCCGTCCGCGCGGTGTTTGACCGCGCTCAAGCCATGAAACAGACCGGACATGCCACCGACCGGATCGCCCGG
>JBBSSF010000061.1:0-11302 GCA_038242345.1 Hyphomicrobiales bacterium | reverse complement strand
GCCCGGTCGGCCGCGCCGGTGAGGTTCGGCATTCCGTCAAGGATGGCCTGTCGTGCCGCATCCTCCTGCCCCGTTGCCGCGAGCGCCTGGATGCGGCGCGCCTGTTCGCCGGT
The DNA here is from genome assembly GCA_038242345.1 of Hyphomicrobiales bacterium. Lineage (GTDB taxonomy): Bacteria > Pseudomonadota > Alphaproteobacteria > Rhizobiales > Segnochrobactraceae > JBBSSF01. Next base: position 11,189 of record JBBSSF010000061.1, on the reverse strand, counting down.
CAGCAGGCCATAGTCATCGGACAGACTTTTCGCGCCGGCGCCGGGGTTCTTCAGGACCTCCGCCAGCTTCTCGGCTCCGCCGATCGCGTCGGTGCCGATGGTCGCGCCAAAATCCCGTGCCTTCCGGATCAGGACGTCGAAATACTCAACGCCGATCCGCTGGGCGGCAAGGAAGGTGGCCGTCATCTCCCGGGCGGTCGCGACCGAAACTCCCGCCGGTCCGGCAGTGTCCTGGGCGATGCGCTCGAGCTGGCCGGGCGTCGCGCCCGCATTGCGGCCGAGTCCGGTCGCGGCGGAGCCGACGGCCTTGACCGAGGTCAGGTAGCTGTTCCATGCGGCAGCACCGGTCACAACGGCAGCCGTGGTGGCGCCGAGCGCCAGCGACGTTGCCGAGAGCGACCCGGTCACCAGGGACAGGGCCGCCCGGAAGCCCCCGGCCGCCTGGATGATCTGTGGCCCCTGCTGGATGGCAATGGTCGACCATGGCATGCCCGATCCGGCAGAAGTGAAGATGTCGAAGCCCTGGGCCGTCATCTGCTGCTGCTGCCACGGCGCCAGATCTCGCCAGCCCCTCAGGCCCGCGCCCCCGCCCGCGGCCTGCCGGGAGGCGCGCATATCCCGGACATAGCCCCGCACCTCCTCACGCGCCTGCCGGATGGCCTCGGTCGTTCGCCGGGCACCGGCCAGCCCCGTCCCGAAGGCACCGGCCGCCTCGGCCTGCCGGATGTCGGCCAGTGCGGTCCGGTACTGGCGCATCGCGCTAAAGGCCGGATCGTAGGCGGCCCGGACCCGGGCTGCGTCGCCGGCGGCCATCTGCCCGGTCTCCCGGGCCGCGGTCGCCGCAAGTGCCGTGGCCGCGCGTGACCTGGCAGAGACCGCGTCACGCGCAGTCAGCGCGCCGCGCGCCTCCGCCACGGAAATTTCGTTGAGGGCTCTCTGATAGTCCTTCTGGGCAGCGTAGAGCGGGACATATCTGGTCCGCAGCGCGTCGAGTTCCGCGCCGGCCGCGTTGGCCGAGGCCCCCATGAGGTTGAGAGCCCGGGCGTGCAGCTCCGTCGTCGTCACCCCGTCCCGGGTGGCGAGATAGAGTGCCCGCGTCGCCTCGGCCGAGCGTGTTGTGGCACCGGTGTGACTGGTCAGTGCCCGGGTGGCGGCATCGACGGCACTCGCCCCGGTTCGCAGCCCCGTCGACATGTCGGCCGCCGAACGGGCCGTGGTGCCAGCCGCGCCGCCGACCCGGCGGATTGCCGCCGCCTGTGCATCAAAGGCGCGGACCGTTCCCGCAGCGGTATCACCCAGCCCGGCAACGCCGCTCCGCATGTCCCGGATCGCAGCTTCCGCGGCGTCGAAATCCGCCGCGATGACCAGGGCGTACCGCATCTCTCCGGAAGACGTGCCGCGGGCGGCCATGTGGACGGGACCTCGCCGGATGGGATAATGGGATCAGGAGCGGGCATTCAGGATGGCCAGCGCCGCCGCCTCCATCAGCCGGAGGTCAGCGAAATCGACGGCCGCGAATTCCGGCTCCCGGCGCATCAGGACATCGGCTTCGGTGTACCGGAGCCCCAGCCACACCACCGGTCCCAACCCTGTTGCGATCCGCCACTGGGTCGACAGCGCCAGGAACAGCCGCACCACGGGCCAGTTCGCCGGCCACACCACCATGGATTCATCCGGCGTCGGCCCGATTTCCGTGAGCTGCTCCTCCGGCACTCCGAGCGCCCGCAGTTCCGCCCGCACGTCTTCATCGACCTGGCCGGATCCGGACGGATGGCCGGCGGCGACCTCCGCCCAGGCCCGGGCTGCGGCCCTCAGTTTCCCAGGCGCGCCTCGTCGCCGGAGACCCCGTCACCGTAGCCGCGGTAGAACGCGCGCGCCGTCCACGGCCGCGCCAGGGCCCGCGCCAGAGCCTCGGCCGAGAACGGCACCGGCCGGCCATCGGTGTCGACAGGGCCGGACCAGCCGATCACCACACGGTCCAGAAAATAGTGCGGCCGCCGCCGGCGCTCCGCCTCGGGCAGAGCCGCGTGCCCGGCATCGAGCGCCAGTGCCTCCTCGTCGGTGAGGGCTTCATACTGGACCACCAGCGACTGGTCCTCATGGGTGTCCGGCTTGTCCGGGGACGGCACGCGCACGGTGACAGTGCGGGAAAAGGTGGCGCGGGCGCCGAGCACGAAATCGCTCATCTTGGTCCTCACTTGGCAAAGAAGGTCAGTTCATCGTCACCGGCATCCGGCAACGCCCAGAACGGCACCGTCAGCATCGACTTGCCGTCATTGCCCCGGGCCGTGGTCGGCCGGCCGATCTGCAGGGCCGGGCCGCTGATGCCGGTGATCTTGCCGGGCACGGTGCCGTGGGTGAGCGCGATCGGGCCGGTGGTATGGGCAAGAGCGGTCGCGAAGAAATTCTTCTGGGCGAGCAGCGGCGCCTCGATCACGACGGAGCCGTTGACCTTGCGATCGGTGATTTCGATTGCTTCGCGGTTGATGAGCTCGATCTTGCCCACGACATTGCCGACGTCGAGGGTGATCCGCTCGGTGCCGGCAGCGTAGCCGTGCAGCGAGAAGGTCGTGAGCACCTTGGAGATCGGATCCGGCTCGATCCAGCCCGTATAGGTCACCGACGGCAGGGCCGCATCCGAGATCGGCCCGAGGAGGCCCGTGAAGGTGAAGGCGAGCCGCAGGATCTGCTTGGCGCCGGTTTCAATGCGCACGGTGCCCCGCGCGCCGAGCATCACATGCAGCACCCCGTCGTCATAATAGTAGAAGGACAGGCTCTCATGCCCTTCCGACGCCAGTTCATAGATCACCTGGGTGCCTGCCGCCACGGTCTCGGCAAAGCCGCAGGCGCGCAGCAATGCCCCCCATTTCGGGGCCGTCCCCGCCGTGCCGGAGCCGCAGAACTCGACCGAAAAGGCCAGCGTCGCGTAGTTGCCGACCAGATAGCGCTTCTGCTCACCCAGCCACGGCACATAGAGATCCCGTGAGATCTCCTCGCCGGCCAGCGGGGTCTGCGTGACGTCGGACACCACCATCGCATTGGCGGTCGCCAGCGGCGCGGCGTCCACGCCATAGGCGGTCTCGATCTTGGCCAGCACGGCCTTCTTGCGCCAGTACCGCACGGACATGGATCACGCCTCGCTGTCATCGAAGGAAGCCGGCACGGGATCAGCAACCGTGTCGGCCGGAGCGGCGGCGGTATCCGGGGCATCCTTCCCGTCCGGCTGGTCGCCCTCGATATTCTCGATCCGGCGGGTGATGCCGGTTGCGGGATCGCGGTCGTAGCGTCCGCCCAGTCGCACGGGCATGTCAGGCCTCCTGGCTGAAGTAAGCGGTGCCGAAGGTTTCCTGCCACCACACGGTGCCGCCTCGGGCTTTCACGAGCTCCCCTTCGACGTGCTCGAGCGGATCCGCGGCGTCAGCAGGCAGGAACCCGACGAGGTGCCGGCGCACCCAGCCCCTGAGGGTCTCAAGCGCGTCCGCCGCCGGGTCGCCGAGCGGGGATCCCAGGTGCTCGAACACAAGCACCACGCCAATGTCGGCCGCCGTGCGCTGGAGGATGGGCCCGGTGGCCCGTTCGTTGTCCGACGACGCCTCCCGCAGGATCACCACGAAGGCGGCCGGCAGCGCCGGGGGGTGGTCCCGCACCTGGGCGAGATCGACCGCACCGGAGACGAGAGCGAACGGGGTCCCCGGGGCATCGCGCAGCCGGGACTGGATGTCTGCGATCACGGCACACCCCTCTGGTCCCGAAAATATCGGTCGAGGAGCGCGGCAATCTCCGCCCGGTCGTCCGCGTCGACACCAAGGAACGGCCGGGCCGGGATGGCGATCTGGTGCGCGCCAATGGTGACGTCGCGGGCAAAATTCGAGCGCGACGCCTTATTCGAGCACGACGCTTTGCGGAAGGTCGGATCGAAGGTGTCGGTGCGGGCATTATAGTGCTGGTAGATCGTCGCCTGCCGCTCCGGCATGTCGATCGTGCCGCCCTCCTGGTGAATGCCGGCATAGACGACATTCGAGCCGACCAGCACGAAATCATCGTCCGCGGCCGCCGTCAGGCTCTGGTAGAGCCGGTTGCTCACGCGCAGCATGTGCTCGTAGCCGCGCCGACGCCGGCCGATCCGGCGGGCTGCCGTCCGCGGCGACAGGCGCGGCCAGGCGGTGCCGTCCGGCCCGGCTTCCCGCTCGATCCGGCGCTGGGCCGAAGTGACCAGCGCCCCGCCGACGGCGGCGAGCAGGGCCCGCCGGTTGCCGGTGGCAGCGTCGATCCGGCCGAGACCGGCCAGCACGTCGGAGGCATCGGCCCGCAGGCGCACGCCCGTCATCAGAAGTCCCTCAGGCTGTCACGGGTCATGACGCGGCCCGGCGCAGATACCCGGACGGTGCCGCCACCCGCCTGCGGCACGGCCGCTCCGCCGACATCAAGCACCACGACGCCCTTTGCCACGTCCTTCAGCCAGGTGATGGCGTCGGCATGGGCCCGGGCGACGGCGCCATCCTTCTCGGCCGCCTTGCCATGCAGGAAGAACCGGGCGATGTCGGCGGCGACCCGGACAAGGGCCGGCGGCACGCTGGCCAGCGGCAGCTGGTAGGGCCGGGCCGCCAGATAGCCGTCGATGAGGGCGTCCGCATCGGCCAGTGCCCGCGCCACCACTTCCGCGTCGATGACGCTCGCCGGCCGGTTGGCGCGGTCGGTCAGCTGCACCAGCTCGGTCGTGCCGAACCGGGTCGCGAGGTCCTGCTGGGTCGCGTAGGTCATGGGGCCACCGGTCAGGCGAGCCAGGGCGAGACGAGGAGCTTCGCCGTCCCGCGCCAGATATTGGTGGCGCCCGCGGCATCACGCTCGGCGTTCAGGATCTCCATCGCCTCGCCCTCCAGCGAGGGCGGCACGACGAGGAGGTCGGGGACGATGCCCAGGGCGCGGCCATGATCGCCCTTCATGTTCATCAGCGCCGCCCGGGCAACCTTGTAGTAGGCGCTGTCGAGCGGCTGCTTCGAGCCCCAGCACATCTGCCAGAAGCCGAACCCGACGTTCGCCCGCGCGTCTGCTCCATAGACGAACTGCTTGCGGGAAAAGACCGCCTCGTCGGTCGGCGCATCCTTGGAAACGAATTGCCAGTTCTTGCGCAGCTGGTAGATCAGCGGCTTCAGGACGCGGCCGGTCGACATCAGGAACCAGGGCGCTCCGCTGCCATTGTCGGTGTTGGCGACGGCGGCCGGCTTTTCGTCCCCCCCGATTACCGGGTGCAGGGTCGAGAAAAAGGGCTTGCCATCATAGCATTTGGTCCCCCAGCCATCCTTCAGCAGCCCGAACACCAGCTCGTCGGCATGGGCGCCCGTCGACTGCCCCATTTCCGTGAACAGCGGCCCATAGGTCTTGAGCTTGTCGTCCTCGATGTCGTCCCGGTCGACGCCAATGGTCAACTCCCAGGGCCTGTTCCTGATCGCGTAGCCGTGCTCCATCAGGTTCTGGATCAGCCGGTCGCCGACCCATTCCCTGACGCGCGGCACCTTGCCGAGCCAGCCATAGGTCTCCTCACGGGAGTCGGAGGGTACTTCGGTGGCGACCGACGGCCACTGGCTCTGCGCCATGCCGAGACCGCCCTGGAAGGACGTCTTGAACCCGACCCGCAGGGCTTCGAGAGTTTCGGAGGTAATCTTCATTGTGGCCTCACGGGAACTTCACGGAGACGCCCTCGGGCGTCACGTCGAACACCTTGCCGGCAACGGAGCGGGCGCTGCTCGCCGACGTCTTCGCCACCGTCTGGTCATCGACGCCGTAGCAGTCGGAGCCGATGTCCGCCTGCGTGATCTCGTCGGCGCCGGAGGAGTTGTCGAAGACGAAGATCCCCGCGCCGACCCGCGCGGTCACGTCGCCATCGGCACCGGCCGTATTGTCGAAGAGCCCCTCCGATCGGCCGATACCCTTGAGCCCCGTGGCCGCGGTCATCGGAAGGATGCGGCCGGAGCTGTCGACCGCGGCAAGCGCGCCAGGCCAGAGCTTCACTCCCGCCTTCACCGGACCGGTGCGGTATCCCGGCAGCCGTTCGGCCGTATTGCGTCCCTGGGTGAGCGCAGCCATCACGCCTCCTCCCTGTCAGCCGCCTCGGCGGCGAGCGTTCTGGCGTAGGCTTTCGGGTCGACCCCCATGGCGGCGGCGATGGCCCGGTGGTGGGCGCTGAGGCCGTCACCGGACGGCGGGGTGGCCGGACTGGCGGTCGCGCCGCTCTGCGTGCCCGGCGGCAGCACCGGCGCCGCGGCCACGAAGGCGGCGAACGCGGTCGGGTTGGAGCGATGAAGCGACAGCGCCCAGTCGCGCACCGCCGGTGCGATCTTGCCCGTGCGGATGGCATCATCCACGGCCGACACCGCCTTGTCCTCGGACACCTGCGCCTTGAGCCGCCCGAGTTCGGCCTGCATGGCCTGCACCTGGGCAATCGGCACGAAAGCGGCCGGGTCCGCCGTCCGGGCGCGCATCGCCGCAAGAATCTGCTCCCGGCCGGCGCCGTCGGGGGCACCAGCGGCGGTCGAGACCGCGGTGACGGTTTCCTTCAGGGCGGCGATGGCGGCGAGCTGCGCCGCGTCGTCCGCGTTATCGGCAAGCCCGAGCGCCTGCGCGATCTCCTTCGACATGGAGCGGTCCTTGGGTTGTGCGGAAGGGGCGCCACAAAGGGCATGGGCCGACACTTCGGCCAATCCCATGTTCGGCGTGTTGGTGAGGGCGGCCGACTGCAGGGCGAGCACTTCGCCGGCATCGGAATGAAAGAAGACCGGGGAGAGATAGCGATATTCGTGCGCCGCAATCATCGCGCGCGCCGCCTCGGTCCAGCGGACGCGCCCGTACAGCCCGTCATCCCGGGCCTCGAATTCACCGACCCAGCCGGCAGCCGGAGCTGGCCGACCGTTCTCCGCCGCATTCAGGCTCTGGTGCTCGTAGTCGATGACGAGATCCACGGGCCCCGCCCATCGCCGCGTCGCCTCGGCGATCGCCGCGAGCCCGGCCCGGTCGCCGAAGACGAAAGGGCCCCGCCCGTCACGGCCGGAAACGGTGCCGGCGGGCAGCAGCTGGATCCACACACGCCCGCCGGCGTCGTCCGGCAGCACGGTGGCGTGCGACGAGATCAGGGATCCGGGAAAGGGGGGTGCGGCGTTCGGCATGGACCGGACCATGCCCGGGATGCCTAGACCGGCACAGACGCAAGCGGGTTGCGATCGATGGCCGGGAGGAAGCCGCAAGGGCAGTTCTAGACCGCTCCGCATGGCTCCGCCAGCTGGTCAGGAGCAGTCCGTCGACGCGGCCGCCAGAAACGCCCGTGGATGCGCGCGGTGGTTCGGCCGGCACTTCGCCACCTCCGCCCCGCCGACGCGCAAATTAAAGCCGTAAAAAGGGCCTGCGTGCGGGATCGCGGGCACACCGCCGGGCCGAACGTCGACAGCCGGGGCCGGGAGTGCTATTTTCTGCCTTGTGGCCACCCTGACAACCGGGAAATCGCCGGTCCGGTTGGGTGACTCCGCCCAGGCAGCGGCTGCACCGATACGGGGAAGGTGGCGTCCCCCCTTGGTGGTCACACGCTCTCCCCCAGAGAGCCGGAAAGCAGGTCGTAGGCCCCGGCGTTTCGCAGCGTGGCGAGATCCGTCATCCCGGCAGTCCGGACGGAATTCGTCATTATCCTGTCCTGCCGTCCGCTTTCTCCGCGCGCCTTCTCCCCGAAATCCACCCGCACGACGAGCTTGCCGGCGCGCTTGGTCTCCCCCGGAACATCGAACACATAGACGACGGCGCCGTCGCGCCGGTCGAGCAGCACGGCCCGTGGCGTGTCGAGGTGCTCCGGGATGTGCCGGAGCACCTCGATCGGGACGGACGCGCCCCGCGCGGTCTTGGTGTCGCGGATCATGTGCCGGACAGTGCGCTGCGACAGGGTGACTGCCCCGCTGGCCGGCTCGATCCCCCGGGACCGCAAGGCTGTGAGGAGGGTCGGATCGAACACGCCGGCAACGACGATTGCGGGTTCCACCCGCCCGCCCGCTGCCGCCTGATCGAACCAGTCGGGGAACTCCCGCGCCGTCGGCCTCAGAAGCCAGTCCGGCACGGCCGCCGCCGCGGCCGCCAGATCCGGCGGAGCATCAGACAGCGATGTCGTCGCCTGCATCGCCCGGAACCCGGCCTTGCCGGGATTGTAGGCCCAGCCCGGATCGATGCCGTCAGGCACCTCCGATACCTCGCCCGTCCGCCGGTTCACATAGGTCCGGGTCGTGTCCGCCGGCGGCTCGAAGAAGAGACGTTCTCCCTCCCGCTGCAGCCGGGCGATGTCGCGCTCCGACAGGCTCTGAAGGGTGCAGCGGCAGCCCCAGCCACAGGGCGGCGCCCAGCTATTCCAATAGGGATGATCGACCGGCAGAACCAGATTGTGCCGGGCCCGGTGCGCCGGACGTGTTGCCTCGTCCAGCACGCAGACATAGCGGAGGTACGGCCGGTCGACCTTCGCCCGCTCGAAGGCCGCCCAGTGCCCGGCAGCGTAAGAGACCCTCAAATTGGTTTCAAAGATGGTTTTCAGGCGCCGCGGGCTGCCGAGAGTCGCCCGTTTGAACTCGCCGGTGGACGGGTCCACGACGTCCTTGCGCCCCCACCAGCCGGCGGCCTGCAGGGCAGGTGTCAGGTCGCGCGAGAACTGGGCGAGCGTCTGCCCCTCGGCCAGTGCCTTGACGAGTGCCGCATCGATATCCTTCAGGATCGAGAAGCCGGCGGATTTCGCCACCGTCAGCTGGGTGGCGTGCTCGTCCTGGAACAGGTCCTCCCAGGAGAAGGTCTCCGTCAGCCGGCCGCGCCGGGCCTCATAGGCGGCGATCGCGTCGGCCGGCGCCAGAGGTTCCAGCTCGATCACGCGAGATCCTCATCATGCTCGCCGGCAAGCCGGGCCGCGAAGGACAGCCGTTCGAGGATCCGGGTCAGGGCCGCGACGTCCATCGTCCGGACCTGGTCCGCAAGGATGGTCCGGGCTTCCTCCAGCGACACGGCTCCCGCCAGACGATCGGCAAGCCCGGAGACCACCGGCGCCACCAGCGGCTCCCAGCCATTCTCGTCGAGGGCAGCGGCGACCGCTCTGTCGACGGCGTCCCGGGTCTGCATCGGCGGTGCGGCGCGTTGGGCGGCCAGCCGGCTGCCCGGCGGCGGCGCTGCCGGTGCTGCCGCCGGGGCCATGAGGAGGTCTTCGCCCTTGCCCGGATCCGGCAGGCCCAGACGGTCGCGCACCGTTGACATGCCGACGGTACCGCCAAGCTCGACGAACGTGCGCACCGCCGTCATCCACTGGGCGTCCGCCCGTTCGGCCCGGACAAGCCGGATCTTCGGATAGGCACCGGAGCGGGGGACGCCGCGGTTGAGGGACACAAGAGGGCGGACCAGATCCCGGTTGAGAGTTGCCGCCAGCTGTCGGGCGTCCGACGCCTCGATGTCGGCGCGCACGCCGTCATGCACGCGCCCGACGGCATAGCCGCCGGCGACCGCATCCGTCGTTCCGGTCTGGCCGAGAACCAGTTTCGACACCTGCCGGTCCAGCCAGTCACATCGCTTTTCGTAGAGTTCATGACTGCCGGATACGTCCGCCTTCACGAACTCGATTGCCATGGACGCAGGGATGGTCGCCGCATAATCGGTCCCGATCATCGAGACCGCATTGAAGAGCGTGCGCTTGTCGTCCTCGCTCGCCCCTTCGCCCCATTTGCCGATCCGGAGCGGCTGCCCGTAGGCCTCGACGAAGATTGCCCAGTCGCGCTGCGCAAACGACTTGAACAGATAGCTCCAGCAGGCTGCCCGGGCGATGCCTCCCCGAACCGGCAGTCCGCTCTTCACCTTGGCCTGATGCACGATCCATTTGGACGGGGCGAGCGGCACATTTCCCCCGTTCTCGCGCAGGAGACTGGTTTCTCCGTCCGCCGGATCGAAGGCAAACCACGTCGGGTCGCGCCACCGGAGTGCCGCCACCATCCACTGCCGTTCAGACATGTCCCAGAGGATTTCAGTGTGGGAAATCCCCTTGCCGATCGCGTCAAGGATGTCCGTCAGCTCGGTCTGGAATGCGTCCCGCGCGGTCACCGCCCGGGCCAGGTCCGCGTCAGCGATGCTGTCTGCGTCATCGCCCGCCGCGTCCACCACGATCTCGAGCCCGGACACCTGCATCTTCCGTGTGCCGAGCACGCCGGCATAGTGCAGGTCCCGCTCCTCGATGTCCTCGGCAAGCGCCAGATAGGCTGCCGCGTCACCGCCGACGCTCGCCTTGAGAAGGCGGGCCAGCCGGACCGGATTGAGACCGGACGCCTCGTCCTGGTCCCGAGGCCGCCGGATGCTGCCGGAGGTCGGAGCGGCCTGCTCCACGAGGAGGTCGGCTCGCCGCAAGGGGCGACCCAGATGATCGACCAGCGGCATCACGGCATCCCCCGCCTGCGGAAATGGGCCAGCCGGAAATCACGGCCATCATCCTCGTCCGGCCGGTCATGCATCCGGCCATCATCGCCACTGTCGGCCGGCCGGCGGGGCGGCACGGGCCGATAGCCATACTCGGCCCATTGCTGGCGCGACGCGAAATGCGCCAGTGCCAGGGCGATCGCGAAGTCGCCATGGCGCTTGCGGTCGCCCGTGCCGGTGCGCACCGGCGGCACCATCGCGACACCACGCACCACCTTGACGGCCCGCAGGTCCGCCAGATGATCGTCGTTGCGCGCAATCGCGATCGCATCATCCTCGAAGGCCGCCTTCAGCGGCGGCATGTGCAGCCGGTACCAGTCCTGGGAGAACTTCACTGGCCAGACGAGGCCGCTGCCGTCCGCCCCCTCGCGCAGGCCGAAATGGCGCCCCATGTCCTCGGCGACCGTCCAGCCCATGCCGGTGGCGTCGAAGGCCGCCCCGACCAGCCGCGGCGCCGCGGAGAGGATCGTCTTGACCGCGGCCTTCTGTTCGTCGCCCGGCACACGGCGCATCTCGATGGCAAGCGCCAGCTCCCGACGCAGGCGACCGTCAATCGCCAGGAGCACCCCGACGGAAAGATCGGCCACGCGCGCGAAATCGAAGCCGAAGGCGTGCCGCCGCTCCGGATCAAGTGCCCGGAGAGCCGCCACCAGATCGGCCATGAAGGGGGCGACCAGAAGGACCCGATCGAGCTCCGGCCGGTGCAGGAAATCCGGCGGCAGGTC
>JBBSSF010000060.1:0-11302 GCA_038242345.1 Hyphomicrobiales bacterium | reverse complement strand
CGATCCTGACCGCCGGCATGAAGCGCAGCGTCTTCAGCGCGGCGAACACGTCATCGGCGACGCTGGCCGTGGTGGCGGCGGAATATTGCGGATAGAGCGGCACCACCAGCAGCCGGGTCACGCCGGCCCGCACCAGCGATTCGATGCGCGAGCGGATCGACGGATTGCCATAGCGCATGGCCCAGTCGACCAGGGGCGCCTCGTCCCCCGTCAGCCCGGCGGCCAGCGCCTGGGCCTGATCCCGGGTGATGGTCTTCAGCGGCGCTTCATCCCGCACCCGGTTCCACACCGCCTCATAGAGCCTGCCGGAGCGGCGCGGCCGGGTGGTGAGGATGACGAGATTGAGCAGCGGCCACCACAGCAGCCGGTTCGTCTCCACGACGCGCCGGTCCGACAGGAACTGGCCGAGATAGCGCCGCATGGACCAGTAATCGGTCCCGTCGGGAGAACCGAGATTGACGAGCAGGATGCCGACACGGTCTCGGGCGGGAGCAGCGACGGAGTGGGGCATGGTGCAGGCAGAACCCGGACATGGGAGGAATGGGCCGGCGCGCCGCCCGTGCGGCACGCGCCCTTTCCATATGGCGCCTCGTCCCGGCGAGCGCCAGACCCGGACGACGCCCACCTGCCGCGGACGTTGCGCCGAACCGGAGGCAGCCGAAAGAACTGCACTCCTGGTCGTATACGTCTCCTGTATCGATCCGGATCCACGTGAAATGGAAAAAATCCCCTCCGATCATGGCAGGAGATCCACGCGGGACGGGCGGTGGCAGGCCCGAAGGCCGCGCCGTTAGCCCCGGGGAAAGGCGTGCCGGTGCACACTGCCCGTCCCTCCCGGACCGGACCCCGCTGATGATCGTTCGTGACCGCCCGTCTCCCCTCGGCATGCTCATCACGCTGCGCGGCTCCATCATCCCGCGCATCCGGGTGGAACTCGCCACGACCATCCTCACCGCGCTGGCCGTGGTGGCGGCGCCGCACGTCTTTCCCGCCATCGACTTCCCGAAGCTGACGCCGGCGCCCTTCAGCCTGATCGGTCTGGCGCTCGCCATCTTCCTCGGCTTCCGCAACAGCGCGAGCTATGACCGCTGGTGGGAGGCCCGCAAGGTCTGGGGCGACATCCTCGTGCGCGGCCGCGTCATCGCCCGCATGGCGATCGCCCATCTCCGCCCGCCCGCAGGCGGCGCCGCCGATGACGGGCTGGCCCGCCGGCTGGCCGTGCGGCCGCTGGGCTTCGCCTTCGCGCTGAAACATGCCCTGCGCGGCACCCCGGACAGCGAAAGCGACGCCTTCTTCACCGCCGCCGAGCGCACCGCCGTGCGCGCCTCGCCGAATGCGCCGAACCACGCCCTCACCTTCGCCTCCGCCGACATCGCGGCGGCGGCGGCCGCGGGACGGCTCGACCCGCGCATCGCCCAGATCCTGGAAGAGGCCGTGACCGGGCTTGCCGCCGACCATGCCGCCTGCGAGCGGCTGCGCTGGACGCCGCTGCCCTTTTCCTACTCGCTGCTGCTGCACCGCACGGCGCACCTGTTCTGCCTGGCGCTGCCCTTCGGCCTCGTCGAGAGCATCGGCTATCTCACGCCCTTCGTGGTGGCCCTCATCGCCTATGCCTTCTTCGGCCTCGACGCCCTCGGCGACGAGCTGGAGGAGCCCTTCGGTCTCGACCCCAACGATCTGGCCCTCGACGCCCTGTGCCGCCGGCTGGAAATCGACGTGCTGGAAACCACCGGCGTCACGGACCTGCCGCCGGTGATCCCGCTGAAGGGCTTCATCCTCACCTGATCCCGGACGCGCCGCCCGGAGGGGCCGGCACCTTTCCGGCTCATGCCAAGGATCCTTGAAAAGGACTCTTTGGCAGTCCGATGCAGATTTCTCATGCCATTGGGGCATATGAGAAATCTGCTGCCCTTCAGCCGCACGGTGCGGTCAGCACTTCGTGCGGCTGGTATCAGTTGTGGAAATCGCCGAACCACATGTCGGGGGCGCTGGTGTTGTGGGTGGACACCACCGAGCGGGCGAAGCGAACATCCTGCACGTCGGCGGCACGGAAGCTGTCGAGGGCCTCCACATGGGGCGTGCCGCCGGCATCGCGCCACGAGAGTTCGCTCATGTCGGCCTGCTGCGGCTGCACGAACATGGAGCGGATGACGCCGAACGGCCGGTCGGCACCGGTCGGGCGCTCGAAGCGGACATCAAGGGCGATGCGGGCGTTGCTGACCTCGCTCACCCGGACATCAGCGCCGCCGCCGGCGGTGAACTTCAGCCGGAAGGTCAGCGGCTTCGGCACGATCTCCACCGCCGAGACGGAGACCACCGGCCGGCCGTCCCGCTCCACGGGCCCGAGCAGGAAGGACGAACCGTAGACGCCATAGCCCAGATGCGGCACCGGCAGCGGCTTGGCGCGCCAGTAGCCATCGGGGGGGTAGAGCACCAGGAACTGATCCTTGTGGTCCCCGGTCTTGCGATAGACCTGGATCAGGTGCAGCCCCGGCTCCGAGCGGCCCTCGATGGTCAGCGGCACGACATCCGGGCGCCAGAAGGTCTCGTAGGTGTTGCCGATGATCTCCAGCGTGTCATCGGAATAGAGCACCACCCGGCGCGGCGTGAACCTGTGGGCCGGATCGGTCGGGTGGGATTCGGGCGAGAAATTGCAGCCGGAAAAGTCCGGCTCGTAGGAATCGGCGGTGACGGCGGGCATGTAGGCCGGATGCAGTGCCTCCACCCGGAGCGCCGTGATGCCGGCGCCCGACAGGTTCAGGGAGACATTGTCCTCCTCGGCGCACCGGGTGGGCCGGGTCTCGTTGACGACCCGGGCCGTCAGCGTCTCGGCCCGGGCTGCCCCCGCGCCTGCACCGAAGGCCAGGCCGAAAGCCAGCACCAGAGCCGCCACCCGATCCGTCACCGCCTTGCCCATCCCGTCTCTCCTCGCCGACTGGAGTGTCTTCCTCACGCGAACCGGTCCCCGATCCGCCTGAAATTGCTCTCTCGGCTTTCCCGGGGCGGACCCCGTCGGACGGGTCCTTCCGGTCAGCGCTCGCCGCTGCGGATCCACTTCACGAGGGCCGGCGGCCGATAGTCGGCCATCCGGTCGAGCAGGATCGCCGGATCCGATTCGGCAATCAGCATCTCCCGGTGTGCTCCGCGCACGAAGCCTTCCGTTACCAGCGTGTCGAGAAAGCCGGCAAGCCCGGAATAGAAGCCGGCGACGTCCAGAAGGGCACACGGTTTCGTGTGGTGGCCGAGCTGGGCCCAGGTCCAGACCTCGAACAGCTCCTCCAGGGTGCCGAGCCCCCCCGGCAGGGCGATGAAACCCGTCGCCAGATCGGCCATGCGGGCCTTGCGGGCGTGCATGGTCGGCACCTTTTCCAGCCGGGTGAGAGCCGGATGGGCCAGCTCGCGCTCGACCAGGGCCTCCGGGATGACACCGATCACGTCGCCGCCGCCGGCCAGCACCGCGTTCGCCACCACCCCCATCAGCCCCACCTTCGCCCCGCCATAGACGAGACCGATGCCGCGGCGGGCCATCTCGGTTCCGAGCGCGGCGGCGGCCTCGGCATAGTCCGGCCGGTTGCCGGCGCTGGAGCCGCAGAAGACACAGACCCGCGGCGGGCGGGCAAGGGGGGTAACCGAGGACATGGGGAGCTTCCCTTCGTCAGACGACCGGCCCCCCGCCGGAGGACATCCCCGGCGGACGACCGCAGCGAGCGCGCAAGGCTCCTTATACCAGCCGCACGAAGTGCTGACCGCACCGTGCGCCTGAAGGGCAGCAGATTTCTCATATGTCCCAAGGACATGAGAAATCTGCATCGGAATACCAAAGAGTCCTCTTCGAGGATCTTTGGTATTATGCCCTGCCGGACATGACAGTTCCGCGTCGACCCGCGGACCGTGCCGTCCCCGGCCGGACACCCCGGCCCGGACCGCGCGGCACCGGACACCAGGCGCGTCCGCGCCGGAAAGGCGCCGGACGAATCCGGGGATCGGGCGGAGCCATCAGCGCGCCCCAAGAAAAAAGCCCGGAGACGATAACGTCTCCGGGCTCAAGTGGCGACCGGAGCCAGATCGGTCGCGACGGGACAGTTCGGCACAGGCAACGGCCAGAGGAGGCCCCGGGGCCCGAAGGCCAGATGAGGCCCCCGGGCCCGAACCGGAATGTCCGCGGCATGTCCGGCGGAAACCGGTGGTCGGGATCGGGGAAGGCCGTGGCCTGCGCACAGGCCGGGGGGCCCGGGCGGGAGAACCCGCCCGGGCCCGATCTCAGTAGTGGTAGGCGGCTTCGCCGTGGGAGGTGAGGTCGAGACCCTCGCGCTCCGCCTCGATGGTCGGACGCAGGCCGATGATGATGTCCACGACCTTGTAGAGGATGAAGGACACCACACCGCTCCACACGATGGTGAAGAGCACCGCCTTCACCTGGGTGAAGACCTGGCCGCCAAGGGTGTAGCCGTCGATGCCGACGCCACCCAGGGACGGGTCGACGACGATACCGGTGCCGATGGCGCCGATGATGCCGCCGATGCCATGGACGCCGAAGACGTCGAGGCTGTCGTCATAGCCGAGGGCGTTCTTCACGACCGCCACGAAGAAGTAGCAGACCACGCCGGCCAGCAGGCCGAGAACGAGGGCGCCCATCGGACCCGAGAGACCGGCGGCCGGGGTGATGGCGACGAGGCCGGCGACGGCACCCGAAGCCGCACCCAGCAGGCTGGCCTTGCCGCGGGCGAAGCCCTCGACGACCATCCAGGCCAGAGCCGCCGCGGCAGTGGCAACGAAGGTGTTGACCAGGGCGAGCGCGGTCACGCCGTTGGATTCCAGGTTGGAACCGGCGTTGAAGCCGAACCAGCCCACCCACAGGAGACCGGCGCCGACCAGGGTCAGCGTCAGGGAGTGGGGCGGCATCTGATCGCGGCCGAGACCGGTGCGCTTGCCGATCACGATGCAGCCGACGAGGCCCGCGACACCGGCATTGATGTGAACGACCGTGCCGCCGGCGAAGTCCAGGGCGCCCCAGTCAAACAGCATCGCGCCAGCGCCGAACCACACCATGTGGGCGATCGGATAGTAGGAGAAGATCAGCCACAGGATGGAGAACAGGATGACGGCCGAGAACTTCACGCGCTCGGCGAAGGCACCGACGATCAGGGCCGGGGTGATGGCCGCGAAGGTCATCTGGAAGGCCATGAACACATATTCGGGGATCACCACGCCTTCGGTGAAGGTCGCCGAGGTGGAATCCGTCGTCACGCCGGACAGGAACAGCTTGTCGAAGCTGCCGATATAGGCGTTGAGGCTGCCACCGTCGGTGAAGGCGAGCGAATAGCCGAACAGCACCCACATAATCATCGAGACGCAGGTGATGGTGAAGACCTGCATCAGGACGGACAGCATGTTCTTCGTGCGGACGAGACCGCCGTAGAACAGGGCGAGGCCGGGAACGGTCATCAGCAGCACCAGAACGGTGGAGATGAGCATCCAGGTGGTATCGCCCTTGTTGGGCAGCGGCGCCTCGGCAACCGCGGCCGCGGCATCAGCCGCCGGAGCCGCCGCTTCCTGGGCCATGGCCAGGCCGGCCGAGAGCGTCAGGAGCGCCGCCGCGGGCACCAGCCGCCCTAAGGTGGAACCAAGCTTCATCGTGAAGGTCTCCAGAAATGAATCGGTCCGCCGTGAGGCAGGGCAATCACAGGGCGTCGGAATCGCTCTCGCCGGTCCGGATGCGGACGACGTGATCAACCGACAGAACAAAGATCTTGCCGTCGCCGATCTGGCCGGTCTTGGCGGCAGCGGCGATGGTGTCGACGACCTTGTCGGCCAGCTCCTTGGCAACGACGACTTCCACCTTCAGCTTGGGCAGGAAGCTGATCGCATACTCGGTGCCGCGGTAGATCTCCGTGTGCCCTTTCTGCCGGCCGTAACCCTTCACCTCGGTGACGGTCAGGCCCTGAATGCCGATGCCCGTGAGGGCGTCACGCACCTCGTCGAGCTTGAACGGCTTGATGATGGCCATCACGATTTTCATGCGTGGTTCCCGTTTCCCTTCTCCCCCGAACCGGACGGAGCCGGTTCAAGACCCTTCTCGCCTGCGACCGGACGGACACGCCGGCAACCCCGGGTCCGCATTCGCGTTTCATGATCCTCCTGACCGCCGGGGTTCGCAGGCGGCGGAGGCATCCGCGATCTACCTATCAAGTCGCGTGCCAATGCAGGGATTGCGCCCCCTTTCGGGGACCGCGGCGCCCGGTCGCATCCGCCGAACCCGGCAGACTCCACCGCACTGCACACAAGAGATGGGGCACATGCGGCCGCGAATTCGCCCGAAGATGGCCATCATCCGCCGCCCCGACCCCTCCCTTCCGGCGCCGAGCGGCGCCGGAGACCCGCGAGCGCAGCAAAGTTGGGCATCTTGCTGCGTAATATTTCATCATAACGGCGCCCGGATAGGCAGGCGCCCGAAAGGTCAGCGGCGCGGCCGCAGCGGCCGCAGCAAGCCCTCCTGGGCGGCGGAGGCGATGAGGGTGCCCGCGCGGTCGTAGAGCATGCCGCGGCACAGGCCGCGTGCGCCGGCCAGCCGCGGCGCATCGCAGCTGTAGAGCAGCCAGTCGTCGGCGATGACCGGAGCGTGGAACCACATGGCGTGGTCGAGGCTCACCATCATGATGCCGGGATCCAGCATCGGCGTCGGCATGGGCAGGCGCGCGGTCAGCAGCAGCAGCATGTCGGAGACATAGGCGAGGCACTCCGTATGCAGCGTGCGCACGTCGGGCAGCGGCCCGCGGATGCGGATCCAGGCATTCAGCTCCGGCGGCCGTGCGCCCGCGGTCATGAAGGCGTCCGGATCGACCGGCCGGATCTCAAACGGCCAGTTCTCGCGCCAGAAGCCCTCGAAGATCGAACGGGTATCGGCCAGATGGCGCGCCACCCGGGTGCGGAATTCGGCATCGGTGATGCAGTCCTCCGGCCGGGGCACCGGCGGCGCGGTCATCTGGAATTCCGGCCCCGGCTCCTCCACCTGGAAGGAGGCGGCGAGCGAGAAGATGGCCTCGCCCTTCTGGCTGGCCACCACCCGGCGGGTGGTGAAGCTGCCGCCATCGCGGATCCGGTCGACGGAATAGAGGATCGGCACGTTCTGGTCGCCGGGCCGCAGGAAATAGGCGTGCAGGGAATGCACCGGCCGTCCCGGCGGCACCGTGCGGCCGGCGGCGACCAGCGACTGGCCGATCACCTGCCCGCCGAACACCCGCGGCAGGGCATGGTGAGTGCTGGTGCCGCGGAAGAGATTGACGTCGATCGTCTCCAGATCGAGGATCGACAGAAGCGTATCAAGCGGCGTTGTCATGGCGGATCCGGCAGGTCGGCGCGGCGGCCCGGGCGGGCGCCGCCGGGGAATCGGAGCCGGTGCGGGTGCACCGGCGATCCATACTAAAGCGCACTTTATTCGAGCACTTCGCAAGCCCTGCCCCGGCTTGCGGCCCGATCCGGCCCCCCCGTGACACGGACGCGCACGCCGGCGCCGCGCCCTTTGCACGCCGCGCCGCAAACGCCTACAGAAACAGGCGACAGCCCCGGTCCGGCCGGGGTCTCAAAGGCGCGGACCGCGGTTCCCGCCCTCTGTTCAGGGACCTGAAGCCATGACCGAATTGACGCCAGCGGAACGGGCGGACGTGGTGATCGCCGGCGGCGGCACGGTGGGGCTGGTGCTGGCGCTCGCCATCCGCACTGCCGATCCGCACGCCCGGGTGATCCTGGCCGATGCCCGCCCGCTGGAAGCGGTCGGCCGCGACGACCGCTGCTCGGCGATTGCCGCCGCGGTGCGGCGCATGCTCGACCGGCTGGGCGTCTGGCACCGGGTGGCCGATGTGGCCGAGCCGATCCTGGCCATGGAAGTGACCGACAGCCGTCTCGCCGACCGGGCGCGGCCGGTCTTCCTCACCTTCGAGGGCACGGTGGCGCCGGGCGAGCCCTTCGCCCACATGGTGCCCAATGCGGACCTGCTGGTGGCGCTTCAGGAGGCGGCCCGGGCGGCGGGCGTGGAAATCCGGGCCCCGGCCACGGTGAAGACCTTCACCCCCGGCACCGGCTGGACAAGGATCCGCTTTGCCGACGGCGCCGAGGTCGACGCCCGCCTGCTGGTGGCCGCCGACGGGCTCGAATCCCGGCTGCGGGCGCTCGCCGGCATCCCGACCGTCGGCCACGACTATGACCAGTCGGCCATCGTGACGACGGTCGCCCACGAGAAGCCCCATCATGGCGTGGCGGTGCAGCACTTCCTGCCGCCGGGCCCCTTCGCCATCCTGCCGCTCAGGGGCAACCGCTCCTCCCTGGTCTGGAACGAGACCCGGGACACCGCCGCCCGCATCGCCGCCCTCGACGAGTTCTCCTTCGAGCTGGAGCTGGAGCGCCGCTTCGGCACCTTCCTCGGCAAGGTGACGCCGGTGGGGTCGCGCTCGGTCTTTCCGCTGCAGATCCGGGTGGCGCGCCGCTTCGTCGGCCCGCGGCTGGCGCTGGCCGGCGATGCCGCCCACCGCGTCCACCCCATCGCCGGGCAGGGCCTCAATCTCGGCTTCCGGGATGCGGCGGCGCTGGCCGAGGTGATCGTGGACGCCCGCCGCCTCGGGCGTGATCCGGGCGCGGCCGACGTGCTCGACGCCTATGACCACTGGCGCCGGGTCGACACCCTGGAAATGGGCACGGCGACCGACAGCCTGAACCGGCTGTTCGCCACCGATCTCGCCCCGGTCCGGGCGATCCGGGATTTCGGCCTCGGCCTCGTCGACCGGCTGCCGAGCCTGAAGAAGACCTTCATCACCCGCGCCGCCGGCCTCACCGAACGCGGCCAGCCGCGGCTGCTCAGCGGTCAGTCGATCTGAACCGGCCGCCGACGTCAGCGTCCGGGAAGCGGCCCGGGATTTCCGGAGCACCGGCCGGAGAAGCCGCCGACCGCGATGCCCGGCATCGCGCCGGGATCATGCCAGGGATGCCTCATCCCGAAGATCCTTGAAAAGGACTCTTTGGTCTTCCGGTGCAAGTTGTCCATGCCTTTGGGGCATGTGGAAAATCTGCTGATCTTCAGGCGCGCGGTGCGGTCAGCACTTCGTGCGCCTGGTATAAGGTGCGGTTAGCACTTACGCGCCTGGCATGAAAAGGACTCGCTGGCAGTCCGGCACCGATGTCCCGGGCGTCCGGGAAATCCACAGACCTTCGGCGACACCAGGCCCCCGGCATCCGGTGTCGCTGCCATAAGGACCGTCCCGGCGACCGCATTTCCGCGGCGGACCGGGCGGCATTGCGGGAGCGTGACGTCCCATGCTGATCGTGCTGAACATCGCCCTGATCGCCGCCATGGCGGCCGTCGTGCTGGTGATCGTCCTCGGACTGACCTCCATGGGCGGCAGCAATCCGCACCGCTCCCGGAAGCTGATGCAGTGGCGCATCGGCTTCCAGCTGGTGGCGGTCCTGCTCGCCATCCTGATCGTGGTGCTCAACACCCGCTGAACCGCCCCGGACAGGCCCCCGGGGGGACGCCCGCGGCTCCCCGCACGCAGGCGGCAGGCCTCCCTTTCCGCGGACCGGACGCGCCTTCCCGGGCTGAAGCACGCCTGTCCGCCCGAGCGGCCGCAGGACCGCCTCCGGCCGGCCGCATCGGGCCCCGGCAGGCGGCCCTCCCGAGGGGGACAGGCGCGGTCAGGCGGGGCCGACGGAGACGACCTGGAAGGTGTGCATGTGGCCGTCCTCATCCTTCAGCGAGACATATTCTCCCGGCGTGAAGGCATGGGCGGCGAAGCGGTAGCCCGCCTCGTCATCATCGGCTTCCTCGGCATAGCGGAAGGCCCAGCTTCCGCCCGGACGATGGACGAGCACGCCCCATTCGTCCTCGGCCTCGCCCCAGAAGCGGCGGACCCGGCAGCGGCCGCGGGCGACCTTCCAGCCGGCCGCGTCGATATGTCCGCCGGCATCGAGGGGCGCCACGAACTCGTAGCCATGGCGGGCGGATCCGTCGGGAAAGTCGTGGGTGCGCGCGAGGGTGAGCCGGATCCGGCTGAGCGCGATGGTGTCGGGCATGGATGCGCCCTCCCCTCTTCGGAAATGTTCATTCCGGGATGAAGCCTCCCGGTTCCGGGGCGTCCGCTCCGGCGTGGAGGGACCCTTCAGGCTTGCTCCCCGGGGCCGGCGCACACCTTGCGAAAGATCAAGGGCGGGGCGAAAAAGGGCGACGATCCTTCGCCGGGCGCCTCACCCGGGGCGGGCCGGTCGGTCCGTGCCGGGGGGTACGGGCAGCGAGAGGAGAAGGGGCCTCACGATGTTCCACGCCGGCGACGCGCGGACCGCAGCGGTACGGGCCTTCCTGTCCGATCCGGCCACCCATGGTCTGTCCGAACCCGTCAAGGTGATCGAGACCCATGCCGCGCTGGTGTTCCTGGCCGGGCCGACGGCCTACAAGGTGAAGAAGCCGGTCCGCTTTCCCTTCATGGATCTCTCCACCCTCGCCCGCCGCGAGGCCGCCTGCCGGCACGAGATCGAGGTGAACGCCGCCTATTCCGCGGCCCTCTATCATGGCGTGACCGCCATCACGCGGGAACCCGACGGACAACTGGCGCTGGCGGGCAAGGGGCCGGTGGTGGAATGGGCCGTCGTCATGGACCGGTTCGACGAGACGGCCACCCTCGACCGGCTGGCCGGTGCCGGTCCGCTGCCGGTGCCGGTGATCGATGCGCTGGGCGACGCGCTCTCCCATGCCCATGCCATCGCGCCGGTGCGCGAGCCGCTGGCCTGGATCGCCGATCTCGGCTGCTATATCGAGCAGAATGACCAGGCTTTCCGCTGCGAGCCGGGGCTTTTCCCGCCCGAGGAGCGCACGGCGCTGACCCAGGAGGCCCGGGCGACCTTCGTGCGGGTGCGCGACCTGCTGGCCGCCCGCGGCCGGCTCGGCCGCATCCGCCTGCTCCATGGCGACTGCCATCTCGGCAATGTCGCCCTCATCGACGGCCGGCCGGTGCTGTTCGATGCCATCGAGTTCGACGATGCGATCGCCACCGGCGACCTGCTCTATGATCTGGCCTTCCTGGTCATGGACCTGTGGGCGCGCGGCCGGCGCGCCGAAGCCAACCGGGTGTTCAACCGCTATCTGGCCGACAGCGCCACCTCGGAGGACCTGAAGGGGCTGGCCGCGCTGCCGCTGTTCCTGCATGTGCGGGCGGCCATCCGCTCCAAGATCGCCGCCGCCCGGGCGCGCGCCCACAGCGGCGCCGAGGCCGAGGCCCTGCGCACCGAGGCCCGGGACGGCTTCCGCCAGGCCCGCCGCTTT